>NZ_JAUBSH010000068.1:0-36487 GCF_036704705.1 Microcoleus sp. K1-B1
TATGCCATTGGCTCATTTTACGGCATTTGTGGTTAAATGTTAGCGTTTGTTAGAAAACTATACACTGTTAGTTAACCCAAGCCCCATGCCCAATTCCCCATGCCCCATGCCCTAAACCTGAGATTTGTGCACCACCACGGGTGTTCCTACCGAGGCCCATTCAAATAGCCATTTAGCGTGATTGACAGCGACATTTGTGCAGCCGTGAGTAACGGGATTGCCAAACAAATTGTGCCAGTAAGCGCCGTGAATTGCCATGCCTCCGTCGTAATACATTGTATAGGGAACGTCGGGCACGTCGTAGTCCGGCCCAGTCATTCTAGTAACGCGGTGTTTGGTTTCAACGGCAAAGGTTCCCGTGCGGGTGGGAGTTGATGATTTGCCACTGGAAATAATCACCGCGTAAACGGGTGTATTTCCTTCCCAAGCTATTAACCTTTGTCTGGATAAATCTATTTCAATCCAGCGTTCGCTGGATTGCTGCAACAGCATAATTTTATTGGCAATTATGTCGTGTTGTTCGCTGGCAAATGCGGTCATTGAACCGCCGCAGAATGCAGCAACTGTTAGGGCGCACCCGGCACAGAAAGTTCCAGCGCGGCGGAAGTAAGTTGAGTTGATAATGCTGTTCATTTCTCACACCTCGTACTATTTTAGATTTTAGATTTTAGATTTTAGATTGGCTTGTCCTAATTTAGATTTTAGATTTAAAATGTTGGATTTGGAAACGGGACTTAACAAGTTGTTAAGTTTTTGGTAAGAGTTCGGGCAATTTGGACGATCGCACGCCAATCGCTATTTTCCACTAAGTGTTTAGGAAATAAGTCTCCGGCTAAACCAACGGCGATCGCCCCGGCGTCAATAAATACTTTGGCATTTTCCAGCGTCACCCCGCCAGTGGGAATTAAAGGAATGTTTCCCAGGGGGCCTTGCAGGCTTTTCAGGTAAGCCGCGCCTCCCAAAGCCGATATCGGAAACACTTTAACGCAGGTAGCGCCTGCTTGCCACGCGGTTACAATTTCCGTGGGAGAAAAAGCACCGGGGACGATCGGCACTCCGGCATCAACTGCTATTTTAATCATAGTTAAATCGGTGTGCGGCGTAAATAGAAATTGAGCGCCGCATTCTATTGCTTGCTGCAACTCTTCTAAGTTTAATAAAGTGCCGGTGCCAATACTAAAAGTAGGGAATTCGGAGCGGAGTTCGGCAATTAATTCAGCCGCTTTGTGGGTATTCCAAGTAATTTCAATAAACTGGATTCCGCCTGCTGCTACCGCTTTTGCCATCTGCCGAGCGAGTTCTTTTTCGGAGGAACGGATGACTGCGATCGCGCGGTGTTTTTTTAGTATTGTCAACCAAGATTGATGATTCATACAATTTTAGATTTGAGATTTGAGATTTGAGAATTCGGCGTGCTCAGTCGAAGGATTTTAAATTGGGCAGATCCCAAATTTGAAACTCATATCATTCTGACTCGCCTCTAATTTTAATACAGGTTTCTAACTTCGATATATGGCCAATTACAATATGTGCGGCGTTCAATTTTTAACGGACAATCTAGGCAACAAAACCGCTGCAATTGTTGACCTCAAAAACCACAGAGATTTTTGAGCTGACGTGCTGGCTGAATGCGGCGAACCGACAGACTTTCAGTTTTTATATCAATTCCTGTTGTATCGGAATGATGAAACCGCAGAGGACACAGAGGATACAGAGAAAGGGAAGAGAGAGATGGGGAGCATCTCACTTTTGCAGTTAAGCTAGAAATTGGAGTTTTAAGGCAGGAGGCAGGAGGCAGGAGGCAGGAGGAAAGAGGAAGAAGGAAAGAGGAAGAAGGAAGGAGCCAGAAGAAGTGTTTTTACAAATATGAGATGCTCCCGAGAGATGAATACAGGACGATGCCAACGGATTTGATATTAGTTGAGTCTCAAGGCTAAAAAGTCTTGGTGCTGCTTGACTTCCATTACCCAGACGAGATCTGGGAGAATGTTGACGACTGTCGGATTATTGAATATAGAAAAGATCAAAGAAGATTTCCCTGGGAATAATTTAAGCCCCAGCTTGAGGAAAAGCGTATGTTGAATGTCTGATTGCTTGGTCATTCTTTAGATTAAATCTCAAATCCAAAATTTAAAATTTAAAATCGATCGATCGCACTCATAAAAAAATCGGGGAGATTCCAGACAATCCCAGAATCACCCCAATTATTTATTTCAAACTTTAGATTTAATCTAAAATTTGAAATCCAAAATCCAAAATTGATTAGGCGATCGTCGCCATTTTCACATCGCTATTAGCTAACAAATTTTGCAATTCATCCGCATCCACAGTTTCCTTTTCAACTAGCATATCTGCCAAAGCATTAAGGACGTGGCGGTTGCCGACGAGTACATCTTTAGCGCGACGGTAAGCTTGCTCTACCAACAAACGCACTTCATCGTCGATCGTCGCTGCGGTTTCTTCGGAGAAATCACGTTCAGCCATGATATCGCGACCCATGAACATATTGCCTTGTTGGCGACCGAGAGCTACAGGGCCTAGCCGATCGCTCATTCCGAAGCGAGTCACCATTTGCCGCGCTACTCTTGCCACTTGCTGCAAGTCGTTTGACGCCCCAGTCGTTACTTCTTCCTCGCCGAAGACAATTTCTTCAGCAATGCGGCCGCCCAAAGCTACCGCCATTTGATTTTGCAAGTAAGACCGAGAATACAAGCCAGAATCCATCCGATCTTCGCTGGGTGTGAACCAAGTCAAACCGCCAGCGCGGCCGCGGGGGATAATGCTAATTTTCTGCACGGGGTCATAGTCGGGCATCAGCGCGCCCACTAAAGCGTGACCGGCTTCGTGGTAAGCTACCAAAGTTTTGCGCTTTTCGCTCATCACGCGGTCTTTCTTTTCCGGGCCTGCGAGCACGCGGTCGATCGCATCGTTGACTTCATCCATCGAGACTTCGGTCAAGTTGCGGCGGGCGGCTAAAATTGCTGCTTCGTTGAGTAGGTTGGACAAATCCGCACCGGTGAAACCGGGTGTCCGGCGGGCGATTTTTTCCAAGTCCACGTCTTTCGACAAAGTTTTGCCGCGGGCGTGAACGTTGAGAATTTCTAGGCGGCCTCCGAAGTCGGGGCGATCGACTACAACTTGGCGATCGAAGCGACCCGGACGCAGCAGCGCCGCATCGAGCACGTCGGGGCGGTTCGTGGCAGCAATCAAAATGATGCCAGTATTGCCCTCAAAGCCGTCCATTTCTGTCAGCAACTGGTTCAGGGTTTGTTCCCGTTCGTCGTTACCACCGCCCAAACCAGCGCCCCGCTGGCGGCCTACCGCGTCAATTTCATCGATAAATACGATACAAGGAGCGTTAGATTTAGCTTGTTCAAACAAGTCGCGGACGCGGGAAGCACCCACACCCACGAACATTTCCACAAATTCTGAACCGGAAATCGAGAAGAAGGGAACGCCTGCTTCTCCAGCCACTGCTTTTGCCAGCAGGGTTTTGCCAGTTCCGGGAGGGCCGACCAGCAGCACGCCTTTGGGGATTTTTGCTCCGACTGCGGTGAAGCGGTCTGCATTTTTCAGGAAGTCCACGACTTCTGCGAGCTCTAGCTTGGCTTGTTCGATGCCTGCCACGTCGCCGAAAGTCACCTGAGTTTGTGGCTCCATTTGGACTCTAGCTTTGGATTTGCCGAAGTTCATGGCTTGGTTGCCGGGCCCGTTTTGCGCGCGCCGCACCAGGAAAAACAGTCCGACCAAAAGCAGAATCGGGAAGAACAGGCTGCTGAGGGCTTTTACCCAGAAGCCTTCGTCGCTTTGGGGCAGAACTGAAATATCTACGTTATTTTTGGTCAGGATGTTGATCAGTTCTGGGTCGTTCGGCAGGTTAACGAGTACCTTGTTGCCGTCCTGAGCCGTGACGAGGGCTTTGCTGCGATCGGAACTGATATTTATTTTGTCTACTCTCTTGCCTTCGACTTCCTGAATGAATTGACTATACTTCCAGACTTCCCGGCTTGGGGGCTGTTTATCAAAAAATGCGGTTGCTAAGGCAATGACTACAATAGCCAGAAGTGCGTACAGGCCAGCGTTTCTCCAGCGTTTATTCACCGAGGTCGATCTCCTAATTTTTAGTCCCTGTGATCTGGGAATTTTTATTTATGTTCATCAATCTTAACGTAATTATAACTTGTTTTTGTGGGGTGAGGAATCCCGGCAAGGGCGATCTGCTGTCTGAGGTGGTGGAAACCGAACTGCCCTGGGCTTGGTCAGGAGATGCGGGTGCTGTACTCACGAGTTCCCTATAGCATGAATTAAACTTTGTCAAGCCTTTAGTCGAAGTAATTTTTAGGGAGCTGACTCCTGATAAGATATCTGAGTCAGGGCAACATTGTTGTGGGATGTTCCTGTTTATTCACAAGCCATATGGTAAACCCTTGAGGAACCGTCCGAAGAGTTCAAGCGTCAGCATTAAAACAATCTAGCCGATCGCACTGCAATCACTTAGGACTATTAGAAAATTAGTTAAGTCTCAGAAATATTCGGCATTCCAACACAGGCAGTTACTTGAATAACTTTGTAAGTTTAAATAATCAAAATGAAGTGCAATATTTGTGATTCTCCAACCAACACCTTTTCTGTCGCTAGGGTACTAAAAAAATATAACGTCGAGTATTTTCAATGCTCCAATTGCGGCTTTGTTCAAACAGAAGAACCCTACTGGCTTGATAAGGCTTATTCAGAAGCCATAGCTAGCAGCGACGTGGGAATGTTATCGAGAAGCACGATGTTCTCAAACGCCACCAATAATATTATTTTTAATTTATTTAATCACAACGCTAAATTTTTAGACTATGGAGGTGGCTACGGTGTATTTGTTCGGATGATGAGAGATTTTGGATTTGATTTTTATTGGCACGATAAATATTGCAAGAATATATTTTCTCAAGGATTTGAGGCAGGCGAAAACAGCAGCTCCAGCTACGAATTAGTGACAGCTTTTGAAGTATTTGAGCATTTTGTTAAGCCGCTGGAGGATATCCAAAAAATCTTCAAATTTTCCCGCAATATTTTATTCAGTACCAAACTGCTGCCAGCCAACAATCCCAAGCCCAGCGAATGGTGGTACTATGCGCTAGATGAAGGTCAGCACATTTCTATTTATACCAGCAAGGCACTCTCGATAATTGCCGAAAAATTTAATTTAAACTTTTACTCTAACGGCGATTCTTTGCATATTTTTTCAGACAAGGAAATTCAGCCTCAACTTTTTCAAAGCTTATCATCTTACAAAGAGCCGGAATTAAAAAAACCCTCCTTACTCCAACAGGATTACGAGGAAGCCCTGAGAAAAATCGCAGACAGAGAGAACCGCAAATCAATGACAACTCCCGCAGCCATACCTCCTAAAACAAGTAGAAAAATTGTTATAGACGGCGTATTTTTTCAGCTCAACAGCACTGGCATTGGTCGCGTCTGGAAATCGCTGCTAGAAAACTGGGCAGAAAATGGTTTTGCCAAACAAATTATAGTTCTTGACAGAGCGGGAACCGCCCCCAAAATTCCCGGCATTCAGTACCGGAATGTAGCCCCCTACGACTACAGCAAAACCGATGCAGACCGCCAAATGCTACAGGAAATCTGCGATCAAGAAAAAGCCGATTTATTTATTTCTACTTATTATACAACGCCTTTGTCAACGCGATCGGTATTCATGGCCTACGACATGATTCCAGAGTTGATGGGGCAAAATATTGGTCATTCCGAGTGGAGAGAAAAGCATTGCGGTATTCGCCACGCCTCGGCCTACATCACCATTTCCGAAAACACAGCCCGCGATTTAGTAAAGGTTTTTCCGCAGATTTCTTCAAATTCTGTCGCTGTAGCGCACTGTGGCATTGATGCCAATTTTTCGCCAGCCGATAGAGAAGAAATTTCAGGCTTTAAGTCAAAATATAGCATTACCAAGCCCTATTTTCTTTTGGTAGGCGAAAGGGTAGGCTGGCATGGTTACAAGAACGGGATATTATTCTTCAAAGCCTTTTCTCAACTTGCTAACAAGTTTGACTTTGATATAGTCTGTGCAGGTGGCAAACCTGTATTAGAACCAGAGCTGAAATTGTACTGTTCTGGGAATACTGTCCACACCCTGCAACTAAGCGACAGCGAACTGAAAGCTGCTTATTCTGGTGCTTCAGTGTTAGTTTATCCGTCGAAATATGAAGGCTTTGGGTTGCCAGTCGTTGAGGCGATGGCTTGCGGTTGTCCAGTCATCACCTGTCCAAACGGTTCGATTCCTGAAGTAGCAGGAAAAGCAGCGGTTTATGTAAACGGGGATGATGTTATTGGGCTTGTCAATGCTTTGCGGGAAATACAGAATCCCGGTGTCCGCAACTCATTAATTGTGGCGGGGTTAGAGCAAGCTAAGAAGTTTTCGTGGTCGAAAATGGCTGCAATTGTTAGCTCAGTTTTGGTTCAAGTAGCTGAGCGCGCACATTCGGAGAATGCTTCCATTCAACAGCCAACTGATGCAGCCTTGCAGGGGGAATTAGGGAATGGTGAGAACTCCCAGCCTGTCCCGTCGGCTTTTAAAGTATCTGCGATCGTTTCTACTTACAATTCCGAAAAATTTATCCGAGGCTGCTTGCAGGACTTGGTAGAGCAAACGCTGTACAAACAAGGTCAACTCGAAATCATAGTAATTGACAGCGGTTCCCAAGAAAATGAACAGTCTGTTGTGCGGGAATTTCAAGCGAAATATCCGAATATTGTGTACGATCGCACTTCTGAACGCGAGACATTATATGCAGCCTGGAATCGAGGCATTAAGATGTCGCGCGGAGCTTACATGACTAATGCTAATACCGATGACAGACACCGCCCCGATGCCCTAGAAATCATGGCGAAATACTTGGATGAAAATGCTCCAGTAAGTCTGGTTTATGCTGACCAATTAATCACCAACACAGCGAACGATACTTTTGTCAAAACCCAAGCAGGAAAGCGCTGGAATTGGCCAGCCTTTGACTACAGCGAACTCGAACGGCGCTGTATTATTGGCCCCCAGCCGATGTGGAGAAAATCGCTGCACGAAAAATACGGCTATTTCCGAACCGAATTTACGGCGGCTGGCGATTACGAATTTTGGCTGCGGATTGGCAAAAGCGAAAATATTGTGCACTTGCCAGAAATTCTCGGCTTGTACTGCGAAAATCCACAAGGTTTGGAACATTCATCGCCAATATCGCAGCAAGAAACTCGGCAAATATGGGATGAATATGGGATCACCCGCCGAGGTGTAAAACCAGCCACTACATTACCTGTTTCAATCTCTCCATCACAACTAAATGCCATGCCCTACCGCACCTCCGCAGAAACACTCGTCAGCGTCATCATTCCCTGCTACAATCACGCAACTTTACTCAGAGAAGCTGTGGAAAGTGTTGTCAGTCAAACTTATCCAAACTGGGAGTGCATAATTGTCAATGATGGCAGCACTGATGATACCAGCAACTTCGGAAAATATTTAATTAAACTGTATCCTCAAAAATCGCTTCGCCTCATAGATAAACCCAACACGGGCCCCGCTGATTCGAGAAATCTTGGCGTTCAGCAGTCGTCAGGAAAGTTTATTTTATTCCTAGATGCTGATGATAAAATTCATCCCAAATTTTTAGAGGAGTGCGTGGAAATTTTATTAGCAAAACCCCAGGTTGGTTTTGTCTATACAGATGTGCAACACTTCGGAGCAAACTGCGATTTAGTTGTTCACGGTGACTTTGATGCTAATCGGTTTTTGAGAGACAATCAAGCCCCTGCTACTTCGCTCTTTAGAAGGGAGATTTACGAGCAAGTAGGCGGGTTGAAAAAAGTGATGAAGCTGGGATGCGAAGATTGGGAATTTTGGATTTCTGCCTATGAAAAAGGCTGGTTAGGCGATCGATTACCTAAGCCTTACCTCTACTACAGGCAGCACGGCGACGGCTCTAGCAGAACCCAAAAAATGGCTGGAGATCGCCCAAAATTAGACTTAATGAGAGCCACAATTATTCACCTCCACTCTCAACTTTACAAACCAGAAGAAGTGCGTTGGTCACAGCAGATTTTGCAGCAACACGGCAATTTAATAGCTAATGAATTAGTTGAATTTAACAAACCCGAACAATTTTTAACTTTGCTGTCCCAATATGTGGGAGAGTATCAAAAAGACCAAGCTAATGAAGTCAACCTCGCTAACCTCCGCCAATCCCGCCAGCAACTGGCCAATTATTGGCTGAATCTGCCTGCTGAACAACTGGCAAATGCCTATGGCGGTGATGCAGGTAAGGCGCATCAGCTACTGCTAAACAGCAATATCAAAGATGAAGGGCTGACAGATGCCGAAAAGACTGTTATCGATCGACTAGCATCGCATCTCTCCCAGGGAGTTAAAAATCCCAAAGATATTAACTACCTACTAGCAGCCGCCCTCTATCGTCGTGCAGATCAGTTACTGCTGAACTATGAAAATGCAGTTATACCTAACTGGTTTGTCAACGACTACCTCAAATTTATGTTTGCTGCGCCTACTCTCTTTCAAGAAATAGGAGAAGCTGACAATTATTGTCGGTATGTGCAGGGATGGATCAGTTATTTGCATAGCAATATCTTCAAGAACCAAAACTCACAAGTGTGGCAGGAAATCGCCTCGTTCTTCACGCAAAGCGCTAACTTTATTCCTCTGTACTTCAATAGTGAAAATCTCAAGGATATCTACACGAAGCGGGCAGATATTATTGAATATACCTTGAAAAATCGTGGCGCTGCGATTGATTGCATTTTTCCGGCTAGACCTGCAAACAGGCAGAAAATTCGCGTCGGCGTGCTGACTAAACATTTCGGGGCGATGACGGAAACTTTCGCTACTTTGCCAGCTTTTGAATATCTGAATCGAGAGCAATTTGAAATTATTTTGTACGCTCTCAATCTCGACGGGAATAAACTAGAACAGTATTGTCAGAGTCGCGCTGACAGACTCGTTAAACTGTCCCCTGACTTGCCAAGTCAAGTTCAGACAATCCGGGCTGATGACTTAGATATTCTGCTGATTGCTACCAATATTACTGCGGTTACTCATCCGATTAGTTTACTGGCGTTGCATCGATTGGCGCGGGTACAAACTACCTGTTTTAATTCTCCCATTACCACAGGAATGCGACACATTGACTATTACATTGCTGGTAAGTTGATGGAACCTGCACCTGAAGGACAGGAGCATTATCGCGAGGAATTAGCAACTATTGACGGGCCTGGCTGCTGTTTTAGCTATACCCTGGAACCTTACACTCCTAACATTAATTTCACCAGAAATAGTATCGGCATTTCTGAGGAATCGGTTGTCTTTATTTCGAGTGCGAATTTGTATAAGCTAGTGCCGGAGTTAAGGGAAACATGGGCAAAGATTATGGCGGCTGTTCCTAATTCTGTGCTGTTTTTAATGCCCTTCGGCCCTAGCTGGACTAATCATTATCCTGGGGGGGCTTTTGTGAATAATATGAAAGCCGTTTTTGCTAAGTATGGCATTGAGAGTAATCGTTTGCGGGTGTTGAAGAGTTTCCCTAACCGTGCGGATGTTAAAGAAGTTTTGAAGTTGGGGGATGTTTATTTGGATTCCTATCCCTATGCGGGGACTACTTCACTTGTAGATCCGTTAGAGGTGGGACTTCCCACTGTTGTCAGGGATGGTGATACTTTGCGATCGAGAATGGGGGCTGCGGTGGTACGATCGCTCTCTATGCCCGATTTAATTGCCAATAGCGAAGCATCTTACATTCAACTAGCAGTTACTCTCGGCACTAATCCTGAACTCCGGCAGCGCTACCGGCAGAAAATTCAGCAGAAAATGCAAGCTAATCCGGCTTGTTTTGACAGTGTTGCATACTCTGGGGCGATCGGCAAATTATTCCAAGAACTCTTTGGCAAATGGCAAGCCAGCCACCTGGAAGCATCCCGCAGCTTACAGGATAGCATTCCCAAGCAGCCAGATTTGGGCGAGATGCTCGCGAATGCCCTCAAGCTTTACCAACGAAACTCCTCCAACATCTCAGCAATATCCGAACTGCGTCAAATCCGCAAACAAATCGCTGATTTTTGGCTGAACCTTCCCGCCGAAAACCTCGAAACCGCCTACAGAAGCACTTCAGGTAACAGCTATCAAATCCTGCTCAAGAGCGATTTCCAACGTCAACCGATGATGGAAAGCGAACAAATGTTTTTGCAGCAATTAACCCAGATTAGCAAAGGATTAGTGCATCCCAAAGCTGTCAACGCCTTGCTTGCCGCGATGCTGTATTTCCCGCCGGGAACCATGCGAATTCCCGACGCTCGTAACCGCTTGCCGCACTGGTTAATTGGGGATTACGAACAAGTTTTTGAGACTGAAGCCGCCGTCAAGTCTGATTCAACTTCTGACTTGCTAGCTCAATACATTCAATCGCCACAATTTGCGAATCAACTGTTAGGATGCGTCAATCTTTACCGCATCGATCCGTCTGACGAATCGGTAGTTTTGGAACTCCGCCAAATCAGAAAACAAATGGCAGATTTTTGGCTGACTGTTCCTTCAGAGAAACTCGAAAGTTTTTACCGAGGAGAGGTTCGCAAGGGATATCAAGCAATACTTAGCTGCGGCTTGCAAGCAGAATCGATGACTGAAGCCGAACAGCAGTTTTTGCAGAAATTGACCGACATTAGCAAAGGGTTGGTGCAGCCTCAAGCTATCAATGCTCTGCTGGGGGCAATGCTGTATTTTGTTCCGGGTAAAATGCGGGTTCCCGATGCTCGCACCCGCTTACCGCAGTGGTTGCTGGAAGATTACGAAAAGGTGTTTGAAAGCGCATTTGCGACAACCGAACAAACAGTTGTCAAAGAAGATTATATGCCGCAGTTTCTCAATCAATTAACTGCTGCCGTCAATCTCTATGAAATCGACCCGACGGCTGAATTGGTAATAGCAGATTTGCGGCATATTCGCAAGCAAATTGCCGATTTGTGGCTGAGCGTTTCCGGCGAACAAGTAGAAGTTCTGTACCGGAGCGATTTTGGCAAGGGTTACAAAGCAATGTTGGGCAGCGGGTTTATTAACGAGCCATTGAATGAGAGCGATCGCGAGTTTTTTAAATCGTTGGTTGTTGAGTTGAGTAAAGGGTTTGGAGCGCCTAAAGCTGTAAATAATTTGTTGGCGGCGATGCTGTATTGTCGCCTAGGACAGTTGCGGGTTCAGGATGCGAATACTTGTTTGCCGGAGTGGTTGTTGGAGGATTACGAGCAGTTGGTTGGGGGTGCAGTTAAGGTGGCTGTGAAGTAAACGGAGGTAATTTGTATCGAAAACACAATATTATAGTGTATGGCTGCACTACAACCCTAACCAGCCTCGAAGAGATTGCTCAAGTCGCTCAGCATCAGAATCCGCTAATTTGCCAATTGTCGTTAGAACCAAGCTTTCATGCACTGTATACAAACCTCGCTTGACTGCTGTAGCCACATTTAACCCTGCTGTTGACCATTCAGCAAGTACGAACTCACCCTCCAGTAAGGATGCAGTTTTGCTTGTCAATGGCACAATCATAATGTCTTGAGATACGTGCGGCGCACTCACAACAATTGCTGGTCTTACCTTAGAACTAGACAAGTTTGAAAAGGGATATCTAACCAAAATTATGTCATTTTTAGAGTAGCTGGGCATAGACATCATCCTCAGTATTATCCCAAACTGTATCTAGTGATGTTTGACTGGCTTGAAGCCAAAACTCAGCTTCTTCATCAGGTAAGACTGTTACTAATACTTTTGCCCCTTCGGGTAATTCTGATAACTCCAGCAGTTCAATTTTCCCTTGTCTAACAGTAGCCCAAAGTGTTTTTAGCATATCCACCTCATAAACTGTGCTTTATCCAATTTTCAGATTTCTGGTAAGTTGTCGCACTGAGCGACTAATTACAACCTCACATACATAGATTGAGGAAGTATTTAAGCCTGAGTTAGGATCAATTTAACACAAGCTCTGGCTGCTGAGTCTCAAATAAGGGGCGAGTTACCTGACGCAAGAGCACTATTTCTAAACTGCCTTCTACTACGTTTTCTGCTTCTATTTCTAACTCGCCCCACAATAGCCGATCGCCTTGATTGGGCATTTTACCTAAATTGTGGATCACGAATCCGGCGATTGTTTGATAAGCTTGGTTTGTCGGCAGGTTTAACCCAAGTTTTTCGTTCACTGCTGTCACTTCCCATAGACCAGAAATTAGTGCCGAATGAGCATCTTTTTGGACGAGAGTGGCCTGGGAAGGTGTCAGCAGCGGTTGAGACTCTTTACTGGTAATCCAACCAGTCAGCAGCCGCACGGTACCGTTGAGAATTGCTAGCAGTGGCCACAGTAATTTTGAGCAGATTTCGAGGGCTGGCATCAGCAGCAAAGCGGTGCGTTCTGGGGCGTGGGTTGCTAATACTTTGGGGATTAGTTCTCCTAAGACTATTTCTACGTAAGTTACTAAGATAAAAGCTACGGGAACTGCGATCGAATGAGCAGTCAGTACGGCCGGCAAATGACCGATCGGCAATTTGTCGATCCACGGTTCGATCCAGTGTACAGTCGCTCCCTCACCCAACCAACCCAACAGCAAACTCCCTGCTGTTGTGCCAGTTTGAGTCACAGATAGGTAATGCGGTATGTTGTTCTGAGCTTGGTGGACGAGTTCGGCGGTTTTGGCGGTTGGGCGATCGTCCGAGTGGACAAGTTGGCGGATTTGATAGCGATCGGCTGATACTAATGCTAGTTCTGACGCCACAAAAAAGGCGATTAAAAGTGTTAAGCCCACCAACATTGCTAGCCTCAGCATTGTTTGAGCAACTTCTATTTCCAGGCAAGTAAGGTTGTTCAAGATAGATATCTAATATGATAGATGTTTTATGTTCATTCTTTTATTTTAGCTTGGGACTCAGATAGGTTTATCCCCCGACCTTTCGGATATCCCCACTACCCCCACTCCTAGGTGTGCATTGCACACATTACCCGTAGAACTTGTAAACTCTTTTTCCTCTCTTCCTTCGCGCCCTTGGCGTCTTCGTGGTTCGTTTTAACTCAGATATTGCACGATTATTAATTAATTGTTTAGGAACAGGCAAGATGCCTGTTCCACAAGAGATGAATTTTTTTGTGGAACAGGCATCTTGCCTGTTCTTGACAATGGTGCAAGATGCGAGTAAAAAAAATCTAATTCACAACACTGAAACTCATTGCTGTATCAACTCTCCCTTACTCCGCGGAGCGAGTTAATTTCCGTAAAAGTCTGCACCGGATCGGACTTCAACCCGCCTTGAATGTAATTCAACTTCACTTCTTCTAACAAATCCGACAGCAGCGACTGCAATTCCGCGAGAGTTTTCTCATCTTGCAATTCCCGCCGTAAACTTTGATTAAATTCTTGGCTGAAATTATCGAGAATTTTTCTACCTTTATCGTCTTCATAAGTAGTAGCTACCACATCAACAGCAGTTTGAGCCAAATAATTTGCTAGCTGTTCCGTCATCTCAGTAGGCAAAATATTAATCGGAGAGAAAGTTTGCAGGATTTGATAGAAATCCGACTGTTTGATTGTTGTTTCCAAATTGTGGTGCAGCAAATCTTCCAAATCCGGTTGCACCTGCGGCAAAACTTTGTAAATTGTCAGATCTAAAATCCGCTTGGTAATTTGTTCGATCGTATTTTCCTGATTGACGTGAAGGTACGGCTGCTGCGCCAGCAACATCTGCGTCGCGTCGCCCTGTTTGATCGAACTTTTAGCTTGATTGATAAACCGCACCATCATGTATTCCGACATCGTATGGGCTAAATAAGCCACCGGTTCATAGGTAACTTGAGCAACTACGCGATCGAGATTCACCAAACCCGACTTGTGCAGCCGCACCAATACCGGCAGAATCCGCCACCCCTGCCAAATCGGGATCACCAGAAACACCTCGTACCAGCGCCTCAGCACAAAATCAAACCAAGTTACCCCCGGTTTACGGCGGGTGTGGAACAGACTTTTAATCAAAAATTCCGCCCCAAAAAAACCAATAAAAAACGTATCAATTCGCCAAAACTGGTCAGCACTTTTAAAATATTCGGGATTTAGCAAACTTGAATCAATGCCTTTAATCGGGTCATAAATTTTAACTAAACCCGGAAAATAGCTTTGATAAACAGGGCGCAACTGAAGGTAAGTGAAATGGAAAAGCACCAGCAAGAAATTGACCACCGCTACTAATGCGCTCAGTTTTGCCCAAGAAATTGTTTTTTTAGACAATTTTACATCGGTGGTGTTAAAAGTTGTGTGGGAATCTGACATAAAAGTAATCTTCCGAATTTGCTAATTGATAAATCTATCTTGTGGCCGAGGCTAAAAAACTCTTAACCTATTACAATCCCTTGAACGATAAGTATAAGGAAACCAAATGCCGTGAACTTAAAAACAGTCATATCGCTACTCAAAGAAACTTTTACTGAATGGCAAGAAGATAGAGCGCCAACCCTAGCCGCCGCCCTAGCGTATTACACAGTTTTCTCCCTGGCCCCGCTGCTAATTATCGTAATTGCGATCGCCGGTTTAGTGTTTGGTGCAGACGCAGCCCAAGGTCAAATCGTCGCCCAACTCCAAAGTTTAATCGGCAAAGATGGCGCCGAAACCATCCAAGAACTCATCCTCAAAGCCTCCGAACCCAAGTCGGGAATGATTGCTACTATAGTCGGCATCGCTACACTTTTGTGGGGCGCTTCTAACGTTTTTACGAATCTCAAAGAAGCCCTCAATACTATTTGGAATGTTTCACCGCCCCCCGGACGCGGCATCTGGGGATTCCTCAAAGACCGAGTATTGTCTTTTGCGATGATTTTAGGCATAGGCTTTTTACTGCTAGTATCTTTAGTCCTTAGCGCCGTTTTAGCGGCCGTCAGCTATTGGTTGAACAGCAGGCTGCAATTACCAGTGGGTATTTGGCAGATTGTGGACTTTGCTATCTCCTTTGGCGTAGTTACGCTGCTTTTTGCCTTAATTTACAAACTTTTGCCCGATGTCCATCTTGCCTGGAATGATGTTTGGATCGGCGCCGCCATCACCTCAATGCTGTTTACGATCGGCAAATCTATAATTGGAGTTTACCTCGGAGGTAGCGGTATTGCCTCTACCTACGGTGCTGCTGGCTCGTTCGTGATTATCTTACTTTGGATCAATTATTCAGCTCAGATTCTCTTCTTAGGTGCTGAGTTTACTCAAGTTTGGGCTAACCGCTACGGTTCCCTGATGCTGGCAAAACGCAAAAATTTGCTCAGCATTCAAGCTGAGGAATCCTCCGGGTCCAAACACCGGTAGAATTCTTAATATTAGATAGACAAAAATGCGATCGCTCGCTTTTGAGTCAGGCGGATGCCAGCACCTTGAAACCTATGTCAGTTGGGACGGCGAGGCCTGTCGAATCACTAAATTTTAGACTCAACCCATCGCCCAATTTGCCCGTGAACTTGACCGGGGGAACACTTAGTAGTATCACTGGATATGGTTGAAACCAGTTTATCTTGATCCCTGTCGCTGCCCTTCGGTGATGACCGAAAAATTTGAAGTTTGCGATCGCCCCGAAAGAGATTTGTTTCCTTGCCAGTCCCCAATTTCAACGGTGAAACCAATCTCAAGTCCACAAACTGGGATGTTTCAACCTGAACTGATATCAGGAGGTACTTTTGTACGCATCAAAACATCTGGGACGCCACCTGCTCCCTATGTCAGACATGGAGCTAATTCGCCTGTGGGTAAACCGCAAATCCCCCCGCAACCGGCGCTTTAGCTGGCAGGCGGCTAACCATTTTCGAGTGTTTGTCGCAAAACCGCTGGCACAAGTTACTCTGACAGATGTGGAAACTTTCGCCGCAGCGATGAGAGCTCAGAAACTTCCACCGCGTTTTTACAAGCAAACCTTGGTAGTGCTGAAATCGCTGTTCGCCTTCGGCCAGCAAACCAAAATTTTGCCCGCAACACTCCCCCTTCATCGGTGGCCGGTTCTGGGCCGGAATCGCTCCAAACGCCTTCGTTTTCAACTCTCTTGGGCTTTCTTAATCTGTTTGTGCTTTTTCTTAGGTCGAATGACGCCGAGGCTGCTGTGGGCACAATCGGTCTCGCCAGAAAGCTCGCCCGCCTCGCAACGCCTGCCGGAAGTTGTGGCTCTCAATTCACCAGACAAAGGAGAGGATAACATCGATCGCGATCGATCGCCCGAAACTCCAACCCTGAATTCACCAGAACCCATACAGGATAACAGACTCGATAGCATCGCGCCCGAACTTCGAGTCAAAGCCTTTCTCGACACCATAGCCGCCGCCGAAGGAACCGCTAGCCCCGACGGCTACCGCATCCAGTACACCGGCACGAAATTTGTCAGCTTTCAGGATCATCCCAGGGAAATGAAATGCGGCCGCCGCTATGGCAAAAAACTCTGTTCCGACGCAGCGGGGCGATATCAGTTTCTCAGCACCACTTGGGACAGATTTGCCAAAAAATTTGGCGTCCGCGATTTCAGCCCAGAAAATCAAGATTTGATGGCTATAGAGTTAATCCGAGAAAAAGGTGCATTAGAAGATATAGAAGCGGGTCGATTGGAGCCAGCAGTCAGAAAACTCGCTTACATCTGGCCTTCTTTTCGCCGTTATGGCGGTTCTGTGGAATCGTCGATGCCCAAACTCGAAGCAATGTACCTGCAAAATTTGGGGATTTACCGGCAAGGATTGGTTGTTAGCAATTAGTTCATTGTTATGGGTTATTTGTTATTTGTTATTAGAACCAACAAATAACAACCAACAAATAACAACTAACTAATAACTATTTATGCTAATTTTCCATCTTCCATGTGAACGATGCGATCGGCAATATCCAAAATTCGGTTATCGTGGGTTACTAACAAAATAGTACAACCCTGTTCTTTAGCTAGTTGCTGCATCAAATTCACAACTTCGCGACCGGATTTGCTGTCCAGCGCGGCTGTTGGTTCGTCAGCTAAAACAATTTGCGGTTGACTGACCAAAGCGCGGGCGATCGCAACTCTTTGTTTTTGTCCTCCAGACAAATCATCTGGATAATAGTTAATCCGCTGTTCCAGTCCTACTAACTCTAGCATTTTTGCAGAGCGATCGCGCATTTGAGAACGCGACAAATTCCCGTGAACTTCCAAACCCATCTGCACGTTTTGCAGCGCCGTCAAACTGCGGTGCAAGTTGTGCGCCTGAAAAATATAGCCGATTTTGCGCCGCGCCTTTACTAATTCGTCTGAACTCGCTTTGCACATTTCTTGACCGATAATTTTGAGACTTCCCGATTGACCGGATCTCAGTCCGCCAATCAAAGTTAAAAGCGTAGTTTTTCCCGAACCAGAAGGCCCCGTCATCAGCACGATTTCACCTGCATTAATGTCGAGATTAATGTCAAAAAGTACCTGTTTTCGCAGTTGACCTTGACCGAAGTAGTGGTCGAGTTGGTGCGCGGCAATTATAGGTGCAGAAATCTGTAATGCGTTGGTTGTTGGGTAGAGAGTAGTAGAATTCATAACTTAATTGGTTTGAGGTTTAAGAATAAATTGCTTTCGTTGCATATAATGCAGAGAAACAAAGAACAGAAAAGTTACAAAAAATATGTTTGTAGTCAGGAATTTATACCAAATATGGGTTTAATACCCCCTTTGTTGTTTAGTCTGTGGAGGCGGACTTCGTTTGTGTAGGAAAGGTTTCAACCACCTAGTCTGAGGGGTTTATAACCCGGATTTAGTGTACTTCCGACTCTATTCTTCATTTCCCCTCAAAACATATCTGCCGGATCGGCTGCTTGCAGCTTGCGAGTAGCAATTGCTCCAGAAATAGTACACATAATCACGTTCAAAAGTAATACTATAACTGCTCTAAGCAGCGTCATATAAAGGGGTAAATTTGTAGCTTTGCGAGTTAAAGAGTAGAGTCCGAAAGAGACTCCTACTCCCGGCAAAAAACCGAGGAGGGAAAGAATTAGAGCTTCTTCAAAAACGATGCCCAGTAAATAAACATTGCGGTAGCCCATCGCTTTGAAAGTAGCGTATTCTCCCATGTGGTCGCTGACATCGGTTGAGAGAACTTGATAAACAATAATGACACCAACTACAAAACCCATCGCGACGCCTAAATTAAACACAAAGCCGATCGCAGTATTCTTAGCCCAATAGTTTTTCTCAAAATCGATAAATTCTTGTTTGGTTAATACCTTGACATCCGGCGGTAAATATGCTTTTAAAACTTGTTGAACTTCCACGGGGTCAGCACCGGGTTGCAGTTGAATTAATCCGGCATTAACACTCGCGGCGTTTTGTCTCGCAAACAGGCGCAGGTAATTTTGATCGCTAGTCATCAAAATACCGTCGGCGGCAAAAGATGCTCCAACTGTGAATAAACCGCTGACGTTAATCGTGCGTCGCTCTACCTCAGCTTTAACGACTTTGCCCTCAGCGATTTGCGCGATCGTCCCTTGGTAGTCTCCCCTAGAAGCTCGATCGAACAACACGGTATCCGGCAATTTAATCGCGCTCAAATTTTCGTTAACTTCGGGAAGCGCAAACGCAGGGCGATCGGGATTGAAACCCACCACCATCAGCGACGTTTCGCGCCGAGTTTCGGGATTTTTCCAGTTAGCAATTTTCACGTAAAGTGGCTCGGCTGATTTTACGCCCGGTACGTTCATTGCTTGATACAATCTGCGCCGGGGAAGGAAGACAAATTAATCAAATTTCGCGCTTGGGGGTGAATCAAAACTAAGTCTGTTTCCAAGCTTTGGTGCAGCCGGGTATTGCTGGTGTAAAGCGCATTTTGGAAGCCTAGTTGCATGAACATCAAAACGTCTGCAAAGGCAATTCCGGCTACTGCAACGAGCATTCGCCCTTTGTCGTGACTCAGTTGCAGCCATCCGAGGGAAGTTCTGCGTCTTAATTGTTGTAAGGGTTGGATGAGTCCAAGCATAGGATTTTAGATGTGGGATTATTGATGGTTTACTCTCTTGGTACTGAAAGAATCTGTAATTATTGAACCGCGAAGACGCGAAGGACACGAAGGAAGAGAAAGGAAGTAGTAGAGAGTTTTTTACCGGGAAGAAAGTAACATTTTTTAGTTAATTTTTAATTTCCCCGATCGCCACTTTGACTTGCAAATTAGTTAATCCCGCTACTTTCTGGCTGGAAGCTTCATCTAAGCGCACTTTTACTTCCACAATTCGACTATCAATATTCGCAGAAGGATCGGTGTTAACAATGTTTTGCCGCTGCACTTGCAAACCAATATGTTCGACAGTTCCCCGCAATTCGCCGGTCAAAGCATCGCTAGTAATTTTGGCGGTTTGTCCGAGGCGTACTTTGTCCACGTCGCTTTCGTAGATTTCCGCAACAGCCAGCATCTCGCGAGTTTGTCCCAGTTCGACAATGCCGTCGTTTCCCACTTTTTCCCCCGGATGCGTGTGAATTTTCAGGACTTGGGCGTCTCTGGGAGCACGGATGTAAGCTAGATCCAGATTGGCTTTGGCTTGTTTGGCTGCTGAAGCGGCGGCACTGACTTCGGCGGCGGCTGCTGCTATGTCAACGGGACGCACTTCGGCGATGCGATCGAGATTTGCTTTGGCTTCGTCGATTTGCTGTTGTCGAGATTGCTCAACTTGGCTGAGTTTGGCTTGGGCTTCGTTAATCTGCTGTTGGCGGGATTGTTGAATTTGATTTAGTTTGGCTTGGGCTTCGTTAATTTGTTGTTGGCGAGATTGGCGAATTTGATTCAGTTTTGCCTTTCCTTCGTTGAGTTGCTGTTGGGCGGTTTCGGCTGCGAGGCTTTTGCTGTCGCTAGTTGAGGCGGAAATTGCTCCCTGTTCATACAGTTGGGAGTAGCGCTGATCCTCGCTTATGGCGTTGCGGAGTTCGGCTTGTAGACGGGCAATTGTGGCTTGTTGGGTTTGAATTTCACCTTGTTGTTCGGCCCTGATGCGAGCAATTGTGGCTTGTTGCGCTGCAATTTCGGTGCTGCGATCGATTTCTAGACGCGCCACGATCGCCTGTTGCGCTGTGATTTCGTTGCTGCGATCGGCTTGTAAGCGGGCAATAGTCGCTTTCTGGGCTTGAATTTCGCCGTTTTTGGCTCCAGCTTTCACTTTTGCTAGGTTGGCCTCGGCGACGCGCACTTGTTCTTGAGCTTGGTCGAGGGCGGCTTGCAGGCGATCGCGACTGTCTAAAATTGCGATCGCCTGACCTGTTTTCACTGTGTCTCCTTCTTTTACCAGGAGTCGATCGATCCGGTTTCCTTCCGCCGTACCGGAGGCGGAGACTTTAATTACTTCTCCTCTGGGTTCGAGTCGCCCCAAGGCTGTAACTGTGGTTAATTGCGATGCTGTGACGGCTGCTGCTGCGGCTACTGCGTTGGGATCGGGTATGCGCGATCGCCAGATCGTGTAGCCTGTGGTTCCCCCTGCCGCCACGGTTGCTACTGCTGCCACAACTAGGAGTTGTTTAACTAGGGATGGATTTGAGGATAAGCCGTCTGCTGTTGGTTGGTGTACCATGACATACCTCTTTGTGAGAAAATAAAACTAAACGGTTTAGTTACGATGTCTTTTAATACTAAACCGTTTAGTCTAAAAATGTCAAGATCCCAAATAAAAATTACAGAAGCAAGGTATGGCAAGGACAAAACCGATCGAACCAGACGCAGCAGGAGGTGACAAGAGCGAGCAAATCCTGCAAGGTGCGATGCAAGAATTTTTAGCCCACGGCTACGCGGGGACGAGTATGGACAAGGTAGCGAAGACGGGGGGAGTTTCCAAAGCCACGGTTTACAGCTATTTTCAAGATAAAGAAGGATTATTCGCGGCTTTGGTACAGCGGCTGGCGCGAAAAAAAGTCCATTTTACAGTTCTGGATGAAGAACCGGCCGTAGCGCTGCGATTCGCTGCCACAACTATATTGGATCAGGCGACCCAGGAACCAGAATATCTCAATTTTGTGAGGTTAGTGATTGCGGAATCAGGGCGTTTTCCCCAGCTAGCGCAGACTTTTGTGAAAAACTTAGCTAAACCGGGTATCGAGCGGCTAGCGGAATATTTGGCATCGCATCCAGAGTTAAAATTGCCTGATCCGGAGGCAACTGCGCGGATTTTTATCGGAGCTTTGGTATATTTTCAGTTAATGCAGCATATGATGCACGGTAAAGAGATTATCCCAATGGAGCGCGATCGACTGATCGATGGTCTGCTGCACTTGATTTTAGGCCCGCAGTCCAATTCCTAAAGTGCGATCGACAGAATCTAGGAATTTTATTTGACGATTATTTAAATGCCATAAAGAGCGAGATCCCTTTATGGCTGCGATCGCAGGTTCTAGTCAGGTGTTTTTCCTAACCTGTCCCTCAATTGCTCCGCCGATAACTGTGGCAGTTGTTCTACAAACAATGTCAATTCTGCCACAGGCAATGCCAATAAATTAGTAACGGCTGTAGGCAGAATATTGCCCAATTCAGGCGATCGTATTTGCAAGACACTTTCAGCTAACAATTTAACCGCTGCTTCCCGCCCTGTTTCATCGACTGTTAACATCGATATTGCCAGCAACAGCACTGTAAATTCCGCCGCCGCCAACTTTGATATTGGAGATAGAAAAGCAGTCATTTTGGGACTTAATTCTCCAAATCTAACTCCCAGAAAGTTTTCTAAGATTAAGCGCTGTTGTTCTTGTCTGCCTCGTTCTAGCCCTTGTTCTAGTCCCCGTTCTAGTCCTTGCTCTAGTCCTCGTTCTAGTCCCTGTTCTAGTCCTTCTTCTCTAGCTTGTTGCTGTGCGGCTTGTATTTGTTGTTGAAAAAGTGGTGCAATGGCCATAATTAACTCCCGCTCTTCTGGCTCTAATTCTTGTGGCGCATCGGTTACTAAATTTGACTGTAACCGATACAGCAATTCTAGCGCGATAATCCGCAACGGATCGTCTGTTGCTAAAGCGCTCAATTGGGAAATAGCCCTTTGCTGCACTCCCCCTTTGCCCAAAATCCTCAACCACAGCGTGTCTGGAGTTTCTGGCAACTGGTGAATCGCCACAATTGCAGTCCGCAAAGATTCCCCCAAAAAATAAATTCCCTGCATCCAATTCTCTGTGTCTGGTATCGCATTAAAGCCATCTACCAATGCTTTCGATGCTGTGGGCATCAAAATCCACAGTTTGGGTAACTGAGCGTCATCATAGCGAGTATTTTCTCTCCTAAATTTTCGCTCCAACTCACCTCGCACGTCCAATAACTTGCCCAGACAGCTACAAATTTCGCTGACGTTTGCCGGATTGCGAAACGGTTCAAAAATTGCCGTTGTGTTTGCCATTTTTCCCAATAATCCCAGGGTTTCTGAGTATTCGGGAATTGCGGTGCTGGGAGTGAAGTAAACATCGATTTCTCGGACTTCCGAAGCCACATCGCGGCCAATATTAACCGTTCCAAGCGGAGACAGCAATTCTTCCAGGTATTCTTTGGCAAAGAGATCGTGAATAAATCGCGTCATAGAAATTATTTTAAACAGTAAAAAGATTTTTTAGCCGCTTTCTCACCCATTCTACAGGATTTTCATCCTCTTCTGCTGCATCTACCAATTCCATTTCTCGCAATAATTTCTGTCTCTCGCTGAGTTCTTCTTTGTGTTTGACTATTTCTTTAATAATCTGTTCAGATAAATCCGGTCGTTCAGTTAAAACTTTCTGGAAACCTTCTTTATTGATGGCAAACAAAATTGTTTCTTCCAAAGCTCTCACCGAAGCAGTTCTGGGGATTCCCAACATCAAAGAAAGTTCTCCGAGAAACTGACCACTACCGAGGTTATTCAGATGTTTGTCAATAGCTTCTACAAAAACTTCTACTGAACCTGAAAGAATCATGTAAAAAGCATCTCCTGGGTCGTTTTCGTGAAACAAATATTCTTGCGATCGCAGCCGTTTGCGGTATCCAACTTCAATCAATTGCCGCAATTCAAGGTCAGTCAGGTTTTCAAAGTATTCCACCTCTCGTAGCAAACAGCTAAGGGACGATTGATTTTTCAGTTTTTCGGCAAAAATTGGCGGTTTTTCCTCATTTTCCGAGTAACTGTTCGGGAGGTCAATTGCAGTTTCTTTTTTGTTGAACATTGACAACAGAACTTCGGGGTTTTGCAAATAAATTTCTCTCTTGTTGAACGGAAATTCAATCTTTTGGTGTCGGAAATTGTATTCAATTGCAAAATTCAAAGAACTTTTAATTATTTCTCTTTCAATCGGCCTGTCTGTCCAAACTAAAAGTTCAAATTTAAAACTATCATCACCAAACTCGACAAACAATACTTTCGGATTTGGTTCGTACAAAACTCCCGCTTCCGCGTAAGCAATATTTAACAGAGTTTCTGTCACTAACAGCGGGTTACTATTCTCGGCTACTTCTACGGGAACTCGCAGACAGAGTAGGGAGTTTTCGTAACTCCAGTTAACAATTTTGTTGCTAATCATTTTGCTGTTGGGAACAATGACGCTAGAGTCTTCAGTAGTTTCGATGATGGTCGATCGAATCGAGATTTTTTTGACGATTCCCATTAATCCTTCTAATTCCACAAAGTCTCCGACTTTCACCGGCCTGTCTAAAAGCAGCGTTAAGCCGCTGACAAAATTAGTTGTTAAATCTTGGATTCCGAAGCCAATTCCGACTCCCAATCCCCCCGCAACTACTGCAAAAGAAGCGAGGTTGAAGCCGATGCTTTGGATGGCGACTATCACCCCCAAAGCTACTATTAAATACCCAATAATTACTGCGATTGCTTCCCGGTTTCCCTCGTCAATTCCCAGTCTGACTAGCAAGCGTTCCTTAAGAAAATTTGTAAAAGAGCGTGCTATGACAAGGATAGCCATAAACAACACTATTAGTTCCACCAGTGACTGCAAGGATACTGGATTTTCACCTATTTTAAATAGTGTAGCGGTAAATATTTGCGAGATCTGTGTTAATACTTCTTCGGGTATTGTATTCACTTTAAATTCAGGAAATAAGGTTTTTTGTGTGGTCATTTTTTAAGGGTAGTAGTAAAAAATAAAGTTCTCAGTGCCCAATGTAAAAATAAACTACTGAGCTCGTTATCATAAATTTTAACCTGTTTTTAGAGTAAAAAAAGTGAAGTCGTTACATAGATATGTATTTTCTGATACTACGCAGTTATCCTTATTGCCAATTTTTCGGATACCTGGTCTTCGCAGACCTGCGGTTAGTGTGCCACTTTTTGGCGATAGGAGAGCCGACTCATCTATTATTAAAGTGATGACTCTAGTAACTTTAGTCAACATTAACTCGATTCGAGTTTATCATACTCTCCACTAATTTTTTTTGAACTCCCGTTATCAACTTAATCAGGGATTATTCAATGACTCTTTAAGTGGACAACTCAAATATCCAAGTATTACAATGACTTTAACTGGTGGGAGAGATATTGCTATTACTCGGCCACTTGCGTCCGTCTTGTGTATTTCTAAGTGAAAATTTAACCGATCTAGCTAAAATTGATAACGTTCCAAGAATACTTGGCATTCTACCGACATGGGGGATTAAATATAATAACTTAATGGCATTTGTCAATCCGTAATTTTACTGAAAATACTGCTTGTTTAGGAGTGGAAAATTGGCGATTTGGGGGTAGGTGGGCATAAATATGGTGCGAGAGATGATTCCTCGATCGCCCCAATCTAAGTTCTCAACCCAAAATCTAAGTAAATGCTGAGCATAATTACTGATAGACAAATGCTTCCCTATGTTAACTTGTGACCAATGTTCTACGGATAGAATTGATGAGCAATAGAAATTCAGGGCAATACATCCGAATAATTAAGGAACATAGTGTCGTAAGGGATACATATATCGCAGATTGAAAGCCTAATGGTGGCGCTACTGAACGTTTTCTTCAGTACCAAAATTGGAGGCAACGAAAACCTTGCGATCGCACAATTGGACAGAAGTTCTAGAATAAAAGCTGAAATGCACGAGCCAACATGAGCAAATTCCCACCAGAGAAAACCCAACCGCCACAGCAAGAGAGCACAACAGCACAGGTATTGCGACAGGCTCACTTCGACGCTTTTTTTGCAGGTGCCAATGCCGGAATGCTGATTTTTGACCGCCAACTCCGGTATGTCCAAATTAACGAAGTTTTGGCCCAGATGAATGGCGTTTGTGTGGCAGACCATATTGGTAGGTCAGTGCGTGAAGTGCTGCCAGAATTGGCTGCGACTGTGGAACCAATGCTGCAAGGCATTCTGGATACGGGCAAGGCAATTCTCGACTATGAATTAGTGGGTGAAACGCCGAAAGAACCGGGCATCCTGCGCTACTGGCAAGCATCTTACTATCCTTTGTTGGATGAAAATGGCATCGTTTTTGGTCTTGGTGGGATTGTAATTGAAATTACCGATCGCAAGCGGGCAGAACAAAAGCAGGCACGACTGACGGCAATTTTGGAAGCAACTTCCGACTTAGTAGGAGTTTGTGATGCGGCTGGGCATAGCGTCTATCTCAACAAAGCCGGACAGGAAATGCTGGGGATGTCCCCAGAGGAAACACGATCGCCATTTACTATAGATTCTGTATTAGCTCCCTCGGCAAAAGCAAAGTTCCACAACGAAATAATTCCCAGCGCCTTGCGAGAAGGTAGTTGGGCTGGTGAAATCCTATTTTTGTCACGCGATGGAGAAGAAATTCCAGTCTCCCAAGTTTTGATCGTTCACAAAACCGCAGCGGGTGAAGTTGAGTTTATCTCCACTATTGTGCGGGATATTCGCGATCGCAAAAAAGCAGAGGAAGAACGGCAATTGCTTGCTACAACGATCGAGAATAGCCGTGACTTTATTGGCGTGGCCTCAATGGATGGTCGCCCGATGCTAGTGAATCAGGCTGGTCTGGATTTGGTGGGACTCAGTAGTTTGGAGGAAGCCAGAACCAAACACATTACCAACTTCTTCATGCCAGAAGATTTGGACTTCGTACAGCAGTCTATTATGCCTGCAATAATGCAAGAGGGAAGTTGGCGGAGTGATTTCCGCTTCAGACATTTCCAGACAGGTCAACCCATCCTGGTAGATTACACCCTATTTCTGATTAAACATCCAGAGACTAATGAACCCGTAGGGATTGCCACTATTACGCGGGATATTCGCGATCGCAAAAAGGCAGAAGATGTCCTAAAACAAAGTGAAGAACGATTTCGTTCTTTGATCGAAGCTACCGCTCAAAGTATTTGGATCGGTAATTCTGAGGGCGAATTGGCCAGCGAGCAACCTACTTTAGGTGCATTTACAGGACTGACATTTGATGAGTACAAGGGATGGGGCTGGCTCGACACGATCCACCCAGACGATCGCGCTCATGTTGCTAGTATATGGTCGGCTGCCGTGGCCAATCGCTCGCTCTATGAAGATGAATTACGTATGCGCCGCTATGACGGCGAATATCGGTACATGAGTTGTCGTGGTATACCACTACTGAATGCGGATGGTTCAATTCGGGAATGGATTGGGGCTAATACAGATATTACCGATCGCAAACAAGCTGAAGAAGCTCTGCGCCAACAGCAAGCTGCGCTGCGCGATCGCAACGTCTTGCTGAGCTCTATCTTGGAAAGTACGCCAGACATAATAGTTGTTAAAGACCGGGCAGGCCGATATGTTGCCCTTAATTCCAATGGGGCAACCTCCTTTTACGGTAAACCCATTGAGGAGATCCTGGGTAAAGATGATTCGGAACTCCTTCCCCCTGCTGCTGCCGTTCCAATAATGGCAAAAGACCGCGAGATCATGGAAGCAGGCATTACTGAAACCTACGAAGAAGATGTTTCTAATGGTAAGATCACCACTTCTTTTTTAACGACAAAAGCCCCTTGGCGGGACGCTCAGGGCAATATTCTCGGCATGATCGCCATAGCACGAAACATTAGCGATCGCAAACAAGCTGAAGAAGCTCTGCGCGATCGTAATGCACTGCTAAACTCTATTTTGGAAAGTACGCCAGACATCATTGTAGTCAAAGATACGGAAAGTCGTTATGTTGCCATTAACTCCAATGTGGCAAACTTCCTAGGCAAGTCCATTGAGGAAATCATCGGCAAAGATGATTTGGAATTAATGTCGCCTGACACTGCCCATGCAATGATGGCAAAAGATCGCCAAGTCATGGTAGCAGGAATCACTGAGAGTTACGAGGAAGATATCTCTTCTGATGATGAAACGTCTACAACCTTTTTAACTACAAAAGCTCCTTGGCGGGATGCTAATGGTAATATCCTCGGCATCATCGCCATAACACGAAATATTAGCGATCGCAAACAAGCCGAAGATGCTCTAAAACAGAGCGAAGAACGCTATCGTTCGCTAATCGCTGCTACGTCCCAAATGGTCTGGATAACGGATGCAGAAGGAAGATGCCCAGATATACCAACTTTCAGAGCTTACACTGGACAAACCGTAGAGGAGGTGGTTGGTTTTGGCTGGTTAGATGCCATTCACCCGGACGATCGCGAAGGAACCAATCAGGTGTGGATGGAAGCAGTGCAAACGAAAAGCCTGTATGACATGGAATATCGCATCCGAGGGGCGGATGGAAACTATCGTTATTTTCAAGCTAGAGCCGTGCCAATTCTGAACGAAGATGGCAGCATCCGGGAGTGGATTGGCACTTCCAGCGATATCCACGATCGCAAACAAGCGGAAGATGCGATCAAACAAAGCGAAGAACGCTATCGATCGCTAATCCTTGCTACGTCCCAAATTGTCTGGACAGGCGATTCTGAGGGGCGATGCCCGGATATGCCGACTCTGAGAGCTTACACCGGACAAACCGTAGAGGAGGTGGTTGGTTTTGGCTGGTTAGATGCAATTCACCCGGACGATCGCGAACGAACGAATCAGGCGTGGATGGAAGCAGTGCAAACGAAAAGTATGTATGACATAGAATACCAAATCCGCGCAGCGGATGGAAACTATCGTTATTTCCAAGGTAGAGGCGTACCTATTCTGAATGAAGATGGCAGCATCCGGGAGTGGGTTGGCACTTGCACCGATATCCACGATCGCAAACAAGCGGAATTCGTAATGGCAAAAGCCAAGGAAGCCGCAGAAGCTGCTAGTCGGGCGAAAAGTGAATTTCTTGCTAACATGAGCCATGAATTGCGGACTCCGCTTAATGGCATCATGGGATACGCACAGATTCTTCAGCGTTCCAAATTATTGAATGAAGAAGAGCGATCGCGCATTGATGTTATTTATCAGTGCGGTTCCCATTTACTGACCTTAATCAATGATATTCTCGATTTGTCGAAGATTGAAGCACAGAAAGTGGAACTAATGCCCACCGATTTTCATTTTCCGGCGTTCCTGCAAGGTGTCGCAGAAATGTGTCGCATCCGAGCTGAACTAAAGGGAATTCACTTTCATTTTCCATCAAGCCCCGAACTCCCGATCGGTATTCGTGCGGATGAAAAACGCTTGCGACAAGTGTTAATTAATCTTTTAAGCAACGCTATTAAATTTACGGATGAGGGCAGTGTTACTTTTATAGTCAGTTTTGCCACAGAAGGAAAAATTCGCTTTGAAATACGCGATACAGGTACCGGCATTGCACAGGATCAACTCCAAGCTATCTTTCAGCCCTTCGAGCAGGTAGGAGATCGCAGACGGCAGACGGAAGGTACGGGATTGGGACTGGCAATTAGCAAAAGGATTGTAGAACTAATGGGCAGTACCATTCAGGTTCAAAGTGAGATTAATGTTGGCAGTATTTTCTGGTTTGATGTCAATCTATCTCAAGCCGACGAATGGGTGAAAACATCTCAAATCGACCATCGCGGGCAGATTATCGGCATCAAAGACCGCCAACCTAAGATTGTGGTTATTGATGACAAATGGGCTAACCGTTCGGTAATTAACAATTTGCTCAGTCCGCTCGGCTTTGAGGTGTCTGAAGCGAACGATGGGCAGGAAGGCTGGGAAAAAATTATAGAGGTGCAGCCAGATTTAATTGTTACCGACTTATTAATGCCCGAACTAGATGGCTTCGAGCTAATTAAGCGGGTTCGAGAATCGGAAAATTTCAAAGACATCATCATTATTGTGTCTTCTGCCAGCGTATTTGAAACCGATCAATACAGAAGTTTAGAAGCCGGAGGCAACACCTTTATTCCCAAACCTATTCAGGCAACAGAACTCCTGCAAAAATTACAACAGTATCTTGATTTGGAATGGGTTTATGAAGCTAATGAAGATCCACAGGCGATCGCATCAGACAACGATGAGCTAATTGCCCCGCCTGCTACACAAATGGAAATGCTATACGAACTGGCTATGAAGGGAAATTTCCTAGAAATAGTTAAGCAGGCGGTATTACTGGAACAAATAGATCCCCAATACATTCCCTTTGCTAAAAGATTGCATCAGATGGCAAAGGACTTTCAAGACGAAGAGATTTTAACGTTTATTCAGTCCTACAAGTAAGGTTTATGAATTCAGAAATTCAAGCAAATGGTACAATCCTTATAGTTGATGACAATTCAGCAAACTTGGGGGTCTTATCTGATGCCTTAAGTCAGGAAGGATTTGAAGTTCGGGTCGCGAAATCTGGAAAGATGGCACTAGAGCGAGTCAAATATGCTCTCCCAGATCTAATCTTGTTAGATGTCATGATGCCAGAGATTGATGGATTTGAAACCTGTCGTCGATTACAGGCTAATCCAGAAACTCAACAGATTCCCATTATATTTATGACTGCGCTCTCGGATACGGCTAATAAAGTTGAGGGGTTTAAGCTTGGGGCTGTAGATTATATTACCAAACCTTTCCAACAGGAGGAAGTATTAGCTCGCGTCAAGCTGCATTTAAAGCTTCATGTTCTAGCTGACAAATTAGAGGAAAAAAATACATTATTGGAGCAAAAAGTTTTAGAGGTTAGCCAAGCCTATGAAGATTTACAACAAATGCAACTTAAGTTAATCCAAAGCGAAAAAATGTCCGGCTTAGGGCAAATGGCGGCTGGGATTGCTCATGAAATAAACAACCCTATAAATTTCATCTCTGGCAATCTGGGTTATGCCCAAGAGTACGCTCATAACTTACTAAAAATAATACATCTCTATCAAGAAGATTATGTAAATCCCACCCCTCGGATTCAAGCAGCAATGGATGAAATAGAACTGGAATTTGTGGAGGAAGATTTTATCAAAGTTCTTAACTCAATCAACTTAGGAACGCAGCGCATCCAGGAGATTGTTAAGTCTATGCGAATCTTTTCTCGCCTAGATGAGGCAGAGGTGAAATCTGTAAATATTCATGAAGGAATTGATAGTACACTCACCATCCTGCATCATCGTTTAAAAGCCAAACCAGAGCATCCTGAGATTGAATTAATAAAAAAGTACGGTCAGCTTCCACCAGTAGAATGCCATGCCGGACAATTAAATCAAGTGTTCATGAATATTATTTCCAATGCCATTGATGCTTTAGAGGAATCGAATCAGCAGCGTTCCTTTGCAGAAATTAAACAACACAATAACCGCATTCAAATTGCTACAAAAGTAATTGACGAGAATTGGGTTGCTATTTATATTAGTGACAATGGTCGGGGAGTTTGCGAAAGTTTACAACCGAAACTATTTGACCCTTTTTTTACAACCAAACCCATAGGTAAAGGAACTGGGTTGGGGTTATCTATTAGTTACCAAATTATCGTTGAAAAGCATGGTGGCAGATTATACTGCCAGCCTGGATTAGGAAAGGGAATAGAATTCGTCATTGAAATTCCTATTCGGCAGCAAGCTTGTAAAGCTGCTTAGTTTCCTGGTACAATTTCTCTTACGAACTTTGGTTAATTTCTCGCTGACAGCGGGGACGACAAGGTGTTCCTGTGCAAATAAAGCTAGCTGGCATATTTTTAAAGACGCTGCTGCGAGCTCCGATTAAAGCGTTAGCACCGATTTCTACACCAGGGCCAATGAAGCAGTCGGCGGCAATCCAAACGCCGTTATTAATGATCACAGGTGCTGTGATTAAGCCAAAGGCTGGGTCTTGAGGGTCATGAGTGCCGGTGCAGAGGTAGCTTTTTTGAGAAATGACGCAGTGTTTGCCGATCGCAATTCGATCGAGACTGTAAAATACAACATCATCTCCGATCCAACTGTAATCGCCGATTGCAATTTTCCAAGGATAGGTAAAACGAGCCGTGGGGCGAATGATCACACCCCGACCTATTTTCGCTCCAAATAACCGCAGCAGCCCCCTTCTGATGCCGTTAAAAGGGTGTGGAGTGAGAGGAAATGCGATCGCCTGGACGAACCACCAAACTAAAATTAGCCAAGTAGGCTTTCCTCGATCGAACTTTGATTGATCGTAGCGGCGCAAATCAACTAAAGATTCGCCTGTCAAAGTATTTGCGTGATTGTCGCTAATTGGACGATCGTTTATTTCATAATTTCGGGAATTTGCGAGCGGATTTTCCGGATCTTGGTGGGAATTTGGTATATAATCGGTCATTGATAGTTAATTTAATGTTTAATTTAAAATCGAGTTTAACCTTAAGGACTGCTGCATGACATTTCTAGTTAGGGACAATTTTGACTCGGAAAACGCCAAGGATATCGCACAATGCGAGAATACAAATCCCAGAATTGGCAAAGTGCGACTTTTACAAACAGCATTGGTACTGCTTAGCAGCTTTTTTGTAGCAGAGCTAATCGCCGCACTTAATTCTCATAGTTTGTCCCTATTAGCAGATGCGGGTCACGTTTTTTCAGATGTAGCAGCTTTAGCAATAACTTTGACAGCGACTTGGTACTCCTCAGTCAAACGCAAAAGTAAATCCGTAGATTGTACGATCGCACAATCGTCAATCCCTGAACGAGGAGAAATCATTGCTGCTTTAATTAATAGTATCAGTTTAGTAGCGATCGCCCTTTGGATTGCCGCCGAGTCGATCGCCCGTTTGCAGTCTCCAACTCCCGAAGTAGAAGGGCTCCCGATGTTAATTACCGCCATAGTCGGTTTAAGCATCAACTCGATTAATGCTTGTTGCTTGCATTCCTGCTGTCACGGTGACTTGAACCTCAAAAGCGCATTTCTGCACGCAGTCGCCGACATATTTTCGTCGGTTGGAGTAATTTTAGCTGCGATCGCCGTAGCGTGGCTGCACTGGAATTGGGCTGACGGCTTAATTAGCTTGCTAGTCTCTGCATCAATTATTTTATTAACTCTACCATTGCTAATCGAAAGCATCCAATTGCTGCTAGGAAAAGTATCAGCAATATCCGCAAGTCAACAGCCTTGCGATTGCGAAAAAGTGAGCGCAGAAAAATTACTTTTTCCATCCCTCGAAGAACTCATCAAATAATATCTCTTCATCTGCGTCTATCTGCGTATATCCGCCCACATCAGCGGTAAAAAATCAAAGTTTTGTGAAGTGAGCTGGAGAACCTTCCCCTAATTATGATAAGATAAAGAGCGGTGTAATTGACAACTCCCCACAATAAAATAAAACCGCGCTCAAGCCTACCTGCCATTAATTAACACCCTGCTCAATTGCCTCAACGGTGAAGAAACCCACAATTGACAGGCAACTCAGAACTGCTGAATTAGGTGGGGGTTTCTGCAAGTTTCAAGAAAGTAGGGGCACAGTTGGCAGAGACTGGAAAGGAAAAGCCAAGAACGAGCAGTAGAGGGGTGAGATTACAGGGCATTGTGATAAACTAAGAATTATAGTCCATATATAATATTTCCTATGACCAACGACCGCCTGGAATCCTTCCGAACAGCCTTCCAGAATCTTCAGTTACTTCCTTTGATCACCCCAGAGCAACTGAATAAATTTCATGTGGAATATGGTACTGAGATTTTAGAAGAATTGGAGCATTTGGTTGAAGATTGCTCACAGGACAATAACAAAATTATTTTTACGGGGCATCGTGGGTCAGGCAAATCAACATTGCTGGGTCAGTTTTGCCAGCACACGCAGAATCGCTACTTTGTCGTGTTCTTTTCCATCTCTGACCTGATTGAAATGTCAGATGTGAATCATGTCAATATTTTGTTTGCTATGGCAGTACAGCTTATGGAAGCAGCAGAAGAACGCCATATCAAAATCGGTTCTCAAACAAAAAAAGCTTTTTATAAGTGGTTTAGTAAGCATACTCGAACAGAGGGAAGTTCAGTGGATTCTAGCATTGAGCTAGAAACGAGTGGAGAAGCTGGTGTAAATGCTTTGTTTGTGAAATTCTTTGCCAAGTTGAAAGCAACTTTGAAAGCAAACTCTGTGATTCGTGAGGAAATAACGATTGAGTTTTCGAGACGTATTTCCGACTTGGTAGATCGGATTAACGATATTGCTAGTGCGATTCAAGCAGGGTGCGGACAAGAAATTATGGTCGTGATTGACGATCTTGATAAACTCGATTTAGAGATAGTAGATCGTGTTTATCGAAATAATATTAGTGCGTTATTTCAGCCTCAGTTTCGGATTATTTATACAATTCCAATGGCAGCGACACGAGATATGTCGTTGCGAGGAATTATTCATAATGCTACCAATAATAAGATTCAATCCATGTGGGCGACAAAGTTGTTTCCGCGTGGAGAAGATAGAGTTCCAAATGCTTCTCCTGTCCAAGAAGCTGTAAAAGTATTTGAACAAATTCTTTACAAGCGACTTCCCAAGCATTTGATTGAGCCGGAAGCAACTCAGATGATGATCGTCAAAAGTGGTGGGGCATTGCGGGAATTTATTCGTTTGGCTAGTCAGTCCTGTGGGTTATGTTTGAGGCAGTTACGTCGCACACCTGAGAAACAAGATTTGATAATCACGTCTGAAATTTTAAAAGATGCTATTACCGAATATCGGATTAATTTAACAGAACCCCTTGGACAAAACCGTTATCAAATTCTAGTGGATGTATACCAAAATTATTTACCAAACGATGGGATGGATCAGGATTTCTTAGATTTATTGCATAACCTCTACATCCTAGAATATCGCAATGCTGATTTGTGGTTTGGAGTCCATCCAGTAGTTCAGGAAATATTGCAGAAACGTGGGTTAATCGGAGTGACAGGATAAATGCTCAACAGTGAGAGCGCGGACGATCGATCGATCAATGAGGATAGTTACGATGGCCTTGTCTCTTTAATTGAAGCAAGTCAAGGTGTATTGTCATTGTTGATTGCCTCCTGTAAACCGGGAGATTTTCAAACCCAGATTATTAATCGTTACGAGGCAGAACTTGCTCCCCATATCCCCAGTTATCGCGTGGTTTTGAATCAAAAGGAACCTAGCCTGAGAGCGGCGTTGGAGCAACTTGTCAATGATTACCCAGAGTTAAAAGCGCCCCACGCCTCAGCCGCAATTACTGTAACGGGAACGGAGGCTTTGAGGGATAGTGTGTCACAAGCTGACTCTAACCATCAGTCGGAGTTAAGCCGTTTTTTCGGCTATTTGCAATGGACGCGGGAGGGGTTGCGGGAGTTTCCTTTTCCGATCGTACTTTGGGTAACACCAACTATTCTGAGTCGCTTGAGTCTGGAAGCGCCGGATTTTTGGAGTTGGCGCAGCGGCGTATTTCGATTTCTGTCGCCTGCGGTGCCAGAAACGGGTGTGGTTAACACGACTGGGGAAAGTTCTCTGCTGATTGAAGCAGAGAGCAAACTGAGTTTACCCCTAGATGAACTGTTAGAACAGGTTGAAAATCTGGAGAAACAAGCTAGGGAAACTCCTGCATTAGCAACCCTATACAATCGAGTTGCTAATGCTTATGCAAATCGGGTAAAGACGCGCCAAGCACAGGATTATTCACAGGAGATCGATCGGGCAATTCATTTCTTTGACAAGTCACTCGCCTTACAAGAAAAATTGAACTTACCCCAGGCGCAATCTGACACTTTGTTACAGTTAGGTGATATTTACAGTGACTTAGGATTGTGGGAACGGGTATTTGAACCCTATCAGCAGTCTTTAGAAATTGCTAGGAATTTGAAAGATCGCCTACGAGAGGCGGCTGCTTTGGGGCGACTGGGGAATCTTTACCCACAATATCGTCAAGGCGATCGTGCGAGTAACTTGGAAGAGGCGATCGCATCTTACACTGCGGCATTAACCGTCTACACCCACGATACCTTTCCCAAAAATTGGGCAATGACGCAAAATAATCTGGGAGTTGTCTACTCTAACAGAATTAGGGGAGAGAAAGCAGAGAATATCGAACTGGCGATCGCATTTTACACTGCGGCATTAACCGTCTACACCCGCGATGCCTTTCCCGAAAATTGGGCAGCGACGCAAAATAATCTAGCAAATGCCTACTCTGACAGAATTAGGGGAGAGAAAGCAGAGAATATCGAACTGGCGATCGCATTTTACACTGCTGCATTATCCGTCTACACCCGCGATACCTTTCCCGAAAATTGGGCAATGACGCAAAATAATCTGGGAGTTGCCTACTCTAACAGAATTAGGGGAGAGAAAGCAGAGAATATCGAAATGGCGATCGCATCTTACACTGCGGCATTAACCGTCCGCACCCGCGATGCCTTTCCCCAAGATTGGGCCCAGACGCAAAATAATCTAGCAAATGCCTATTTATACAGAATTAGGGGAGACAAAGCAGAGAATATCGAAGTTGCGATCGCATCTTGCACTGCTGCATTAACCGTCCGCACCCGCGATGCCTTTCCCGAGTATTGGGCAACGACGCAAAATAATTTGGCAAATGCCTACTGTGACAGAATTAGGGGAGATAAAGCACAGAATATCGAACTGGCGATCGCATCTTACACTGCTGCATTAACCGTCTACACCCGCGATGCCTTTCCCCAAGATTGGGCCCAGACGCAAAATAATCTGGGAGAAGCCTACTGTGACAGAATTAGGGGAGAGAAAGCAGAGAATATCGAACTGGCGATCGGATATTTCACTGCGACATTAACCGTCTACACCCGCGATGCCTTTCCCCAAGATTGGGCCCAGACGCAAAATAATCTGGGAGAAGCCTACCGTAACAGAATTAGGGGAGATAAAGCAGAGAATATCGAACTGGCGATCGCATCTTACACTGCTGCATTATCCGTCCGCACCCGCGAGGCCTTTCCCGAAAAATGGGCCCAGACGCAAAATAATCTAGCAACAGCCTACTGTGACAGAATTAGGGGAGAGAAAGCAGAGAATATCGAACTGGCGATCGCATATTTCACTGCTGCATTAACCGTCTACACCCGCGATGCCTTTCCCGAAAAATGGGCCCAGACGCAAAATAATCTGGGACTTGCCTACAGTAACAGAATCAGGGGAGAGAAAGCAGAGAATATCGAACTGGCTATCGCATATTTCACTGCTGCATTAACCGTCTACACCCGCGATGCCTTTCCCGAAAAATGGGCCCAGACGCAAAATAA
>NZ_JAUBSH010000068.1:36587-36785 GCF_036704705.1 Microcoleus sp. K1-B1
TCTGGGACTTGCCTACAGTAACAGAATCAGGGGAGACAAAGCAGAGAATATCGAACTGGCGATCGCATTTTACACCGCCGCCCTCGAAGTTTACACCCGTGAAGCTTTTCCCCAAGATTGGCTGGCGGGGTGACAACTCCGCCGCAACCGAGATAGAGTGAGGTGTTGACCAACTTGTGGTAAAAAAAGATAGGTCAG
>NZ_JAUBSH010000069.1:0-36500 GCF_036704705.1 Microcoleus sp. K1-B1
ATCTTTATTTGACGATTTTACTAGCTTTTTCATTTTAACTCTTTTTTGACACATTCGCAAAAGTGAGATGCACCCGCATCTAACGAACTTGGAAAATTAGCTAATGCTTTCAACAGCATGGCCGCTCAATTAGAAGTATCTTTCACAAAATTAGAGCATCAAAATGCCCAATTGCAGCGACTTGACAAACTCAAAGACGAATTTTTAGCCAACACTTCTCACGAACTACGCACCCCGCTTAACGGCATTATCGGTTTAACTGAATCTTTGATCGACGGTGCTACAGGGCAATTGGCTGAATCGACTATTTCCAATCTGGAAATTATTGCATTTAGCGGCAGAAGACTGTCCAATCTCATCAACGACATTCTCGATTTCTCCAAGCTGAGACACAAAAATATTGAACTGCAAATCAAGCCGGTTGGCATCCGAGAAATTGTCGATATCGTAGTGACTCTTTCTCAGCCTCTAATTCGTACAAAAAATTTGCAGTTAATTAATTCCGTCACTCCCGACATTCCCCTAGTGGATGCGGATGAAAATCGCGTGCAACAAGTTCTTTATAACTTAATCGGCAATGCGATTAAATTTACCGAAAGCGGCATCGTTGAAATTTCCGCGAAGGCGATTAGCTTGGACTCGCCGCCGTTGCGCGACAAAGAAAGTTCAGTAACAAGCCAGCTTCAATCTTTAATTCTCAGATCAAAACTGCAAATTACGGTATCCGATACTGGTATTGGAATTGCTGAAGATAAATTAGAACGAATTTTTCAATCTTTTGAACAAGCAGACGGTTCCACTGCTAGAGAATACGGAGGAACAGGTTTAGGTTTGGCAGTTACAAAGAAGTTAGTAGAGCTGCACGGCGGCGACATTCAGGTATCTTCAAAAGTAGGTATTGGTTCGCAGTTTACCTTTAGTTTGCCAATCTCTCAAAATCAGTATGTCGATTGCAAGCATTTTCCAGCAACGGTTCGGCCATCTTTAGTTTCAAGAACCAACGATCGCAAGTTAATAACTAATGCAACTGTCGCACAAATTTTTAATAATAACAGTTTAAGCGATAATCAAGAAGACCAAGAAAACAGTCGGGTGAAAATCTTGATTGTCGATGACGAACCTGTGAATATTCAGGTATTGGCTAACCATTTACTTCTTGAAAAATATGCGCTCGCCAAAGCTAGCAGCGGTAAAGAAGCTTTAGCCCTTTTAGAGATAGGCTACAAGCCGGATCTAATCTTGCTAGATCTGATGATGCCACGGATGACGGGTTACGAAGTTTGCGAGAAAATCCGGGAGAAATTCACGGCGATAGAAGTGCCAATTGTAATGCTAACCGCCAAAAATCAAGTATCTGACTTAGTGCAAGGTTTCAATGCAGGAGCTAATGATTTTTTAACTAAACCGTTTGTCAAAAATGAATTGCTAGCCAGAATCAAAACTCACATCCGTCTGGCAAAAATTAATGCAGCTTACGGTAGATTTGTCCCCCACGACTTTCTGCGATTTTTGGGACACGAAAGTATCGTTGATGTCCGACTAGGCGATCAAATTCAGAAAGAAATGACTGTTTTATTTTCTGACATTCGCTTTTTTACGACTATCTCAGAAGCGATGACTCCCCAAGAAAACTTTAGTTTTATCAACAGCTACCTCAGCCGAGTGAGTCCGGTAATTCGCGCTCACCAAGGTTTTATCGATAAATATATTGGCGATGCGATTATGGCACTATTTCCTGAGTCGGCAGATGATGCTGTTCGCGCGGCGGTGGAAATGCAAAAACAAGTTATTATTTACAACCAGGATCGACAACGGAGCACTTACCCACCTATTACAATCGGCATCGGTTTGCACGTGGGTAGTTTAATGTTGGGTACGATTGGGGAGGAGGAACGGATGGAAAGTACAGTGATTGCTGATGCGGTGAATCTCGCATCTCGCTTGGAAGGATTGACTAAGGTTTACGGGGCGGGAATTCTAGTGAGTGAATCAATTTTAGAGCGTTTGGGCGATCGAGAAAAATATATGTGCCGATTTGTCGATCGAGTCACAGTAAAAGGCAAAAAATCAGCCGTGTCGGTGTTTGAAATTTATGATGCAGAAACAGAACAAAGCATTGAACTAAAACAGGAAACTGCTGCTGAGTTTCAAAAAGGTCTGGAGCTTTATTTCGAGCAAAATTTTACTGAAGCGCAAAAATTATTCAGTAAGATTTGCGAAAGAAATCCTCAAGATAAGTTAGCAGCAATTTACTGTCAGCGTTCTCTAAAGAATGGAATGTATGGAGTGCCAGAAGGATGGTCTGGGATAGAAGCTTTGGATGAAAAGTAGTGATACAGATATATTGTATGTGAGCATCGGTAGGGACAGGACAATGCCTTGTCCGGCGCGGGGAGTTGGACAGGGAAATGCCCTGTCCCTACAGTTCGCTTTGACTTTTAATAATTTGGTATAAGATTAAGGATTGTAGACACGAGATCAGGTCTTCCTTGCGTAAGTTGTGTTTAAGTACAAAATGGTTTATAATATTTACCAGCGGTAAGCCTTCGCTCCAAGTATTAACTCGGTTTTTCAACCTAAACTAATGTTATGTCCACTCTTTCTCTCAAGCGCTTGGTGGCAAAACTTTCAGGAACAGCAACGCTCCAAACTGTACTCATAGTTCCGTTTGTTTTGCAAGTATTTGCAGCGGTGGGTATTGTAGGATACTTATCATTTAGGAACTCTCAAAGAGCAGTGAATGACCTTGCGGATCAATTGATGGGGGAGGTGAGCAATCGCATCGAGCAAAATTTGAGAACTTATCTGCAAACTCCGCACCAAATCAATCAAAGCAAGCTGGATGCAGTGAAACTGGGTTTTGTGAACATGAAAGACTTGTCCGCTTGGGAAAAGTATCTGTGGCGACAAGTGCAATTATATCCTTATATCAATTTTACGTCGATCGCTAATCAAGATGGAGAATATCGCACTGGCGAAAAAATGTCTAACGGCACTTTATTGATTAACGCATCGGGCCCATCGACAAATTTTGATTTTTATTCTTACAATACTAATGATACGGGCGATCGCACTACAGTAGCCGCCTCCGTTAAAAACTTCGACATCCGGCAGCACCCTTCCTACGCCTATGCGGCTCTAGAAGCCAAACCAACTTGGAGTTCAGTTTATATATCCTTCCTAGAACCCACCTTGATCCTCAGCGCGCTGCAACCAGTTTACAACAGCAAGAAACAGTTAGAAGGAGTATTAATTACTGCTTTGCGTCTCGACAGTATCGGTCAATTTTTAAACAGCCTCAAAATAGGTAAATCTGGTCAAACTTTTATTATCGAAAGAAACGGCACGCTGCTGGCAACTTCCACACCCGAAAAACCTTTCCGCAGCCAAAACGGTAAAAAAGAACTGTTTAAAGTTACAGAAAGCAGCGATGCAGTAACGCAAACTACAGCTAAATATTTAGAAAGTTACTTTCAAAACTTGCACCAAATTACAAAAACGCAGCAAATAAATGTTGAGATAAACGGTCAGCAGAAATTTTTAAAAGTCCTGCCATTCCAAGACGGCAAGGGTTTAGATTTGCTGATTGTCGTCGTCGTTCCCGAAGCCGACTTTATGGAACAAATTCATGCCGGCAACCGAACTACTGTTTTGCTATGCTTGGCAGCTTTGGGCATGGCAACTGTGTTAGGACTTCTCACTTCTCGCTGGATTATCAAACCTCTTATAAAATTAAAAAATGCAGCAATAGCTTTATCTGAAGGACAATTTGACCAAACTGTAAAGCTCGATCGCTCCGACGAGTTGGGCGTACTTGCCGCTGCTTTTAACAGCATGGCAGCACAACTGCAAGCATCTTTTACTGCCTTAGAAACTAAAAATACCGAATTGCAGCGACTGGACAAACTGAAAGACGAATTTTTAGCCAATACTTCCCACGAACTCCGCACTCCCCTCAACGGCATTATTGGGATTGCAGAATCTTTAATAGACGGTGCTACCGGACAACTGCCAGAACCAACAAATTTTAACTTAGCTTTAATTTCATCATCAGGCAAAAGATTGTCTTCTTTAATTAACGATCTTCTGGACTTTTCTCAGCTAAAACACAAAAAGATAGAACTGCAAATTAAGTCCGTCGGTATTCGAGAAATAGTCTCTGTGATTCTCACTTTGTCTCAGCCATTAGTAGGCAAAAAAAACTTGCAGTTGATTAACTCAGTGGCTCCTGAATTGCCGCCAATAGCAGCCGACGAGAATCGCTTGCAGCAAATACTTTACAACTTAATCGGCAATGCGATTAAATTTACCGAAAGTGGCCGAGTTGAAATTTCAGCAGAATTGGTAACGGGCAACGCACAATCACTGCCTAATTCCCAATTAGCGATTAGTGTATCTGACACCGGTATTGGCATCCCCGAAGATAAATTAGAGCGAATTTTTGAATCCTTTGAACAAGCTGACGGTTCCACTGCTAGAGAATATGGCGGCACGGGTTTAGGGTTAACTGTTGCCAAGCAATTAGTGGAATTGCACGGAGGCCAAATTTCGGTATCTTCAACTGTAGGCGTCGGTTCCCAATTCACCTTTACTTTGCCCGTATCTGAGAGTCAACCGGAATTTAGCAGCATACAGCCGCGTTTAACCGAGGGTTCTCCCATTTTTATCACTCCTGAACTAGCCCGCCAATCCTCTATAATAAATTCTCAGGTACTAGACAATAGCGAGTCGCTAGAAAGTGAAAAATTAAAAATTTTGGTAGTTGATGATGAGCCGATTAATATTCATGTCATCATCAACAGTCTTTCTCTAGCCAACTACGAAATTACTCAAGCGAGCAACGGCTTAGAAGCTTTAAATCTGATTGAATCAGGATTTAAGCCGGACTTAATTTTACTCGATGTAATGATGCCGCAGATGACGGGTTATGAAGTGTGTCGAGAAGTTCGTAAAAAATACTCGCCTTTAGAAATGCCTATTCTGATGCTGACGGCCAAAAATCTAACTACTGACTTGGTGGAAGCTTTTAACTTAGAAGCCAATGATTATGTAACTAAACCTTTTATCAAAAAGGAATTGTTGGCGAGAATTAACACGCAAATTCGCCTAGCCAAACTGAATGCAGCCTACGGCAGGTTTGTGCCACACGATTTTCTAAACTTGCTGGAAAAGCCGAGTATTATTGAAGTAAAATTAGGCGAACATCAGGAAAGAAATATGACAGTGCTGTTTGCTGATATTCGCTCGTTTACTGCGCTTTCAGAAAATATGACACCGGATGAAAATTTTACATTTATTAATACTTACTTGGGAAGGGTTAGCCCTGCGATTAGGAAAAATAACGGGTTTATTGACAAATACATTGGTGATGCAGTCATGGCACTGTTTCCTACATTTCCGGAGGATGGTGTGCGAGCCGCAATTGATATGCAGAAAGAAGTAAATCTCTATAACCAGCAGCGAGAAAAAAATGGCTTGTTTCCGATCGCGATCGGCGTCGGTTTGCACGCGGGCAATTTGATGTTGGGTACGATTGGCGAGCGAGAACGGATGGAAAGTACGGTGATTGCTGATGCGGTGAATCTCGCGTCTCGTTTGGAAGGATTGACTAAGGTTTACGGATCGGGCATTCTAGTTAGCGGTGCAATTATCGATCGCCTCGACGATCCAGAAAAATATAAGTACAGATTTGTCGATCGAGTAATGGTGAAAGGAAAGACAAATGCTGTGTCGGTGTTTGAAATTTACGAGACAGAAACAGAGGAAAGCATTGTACTTAAGCAGCAAACTGCGGAGGTTTTTCAAGAAGCTCTCAATTTTTACTACGAGCAAAAATTTGTTGCCGCCCAAAAAGTATTTCAAAACATTTTACAAATCAATCCAGACGATCGGGTAGCAATGCTGTATTTCAAACGCTCTCGCAAGTATCGAATGTACGGAGCCCCGGAGGGGTGGTCGGGCGTGGAAACTTCGACGGAGAAATAGGGCGTGCACTGCACGCCCTACTATGTTTAAAATATGGTTGTACAAACTTTAAAATATATTTGTACAAACACCCAATTTATTCCAAGTTTTAGGGCCGACAATGCCATCAGCAACGATTTGTTGTTGCTTTTGAAAAGAGATGACTGCTTGTTCGGTTTTCGGGCCGAATCCTCCATCAGTATTTAAAGAAAATCCCTTGGTGTTCAAGAGTCGCTGAAGGTAGCGAACGTCCTCATTTTGGGTGACGCCATCGTTGCGTTTTAGTAGGGGAAAATAACGGCAGGAAGGTAATTCAGTGCGAATTGCGTTTGTGGTTTGCATGGTTTGATTCTCCATTGGTTGTTTGCAAGTTGTTTAAAAGCAGAGAAGTGCGGAAAAGATGTTAATTAATAGTCCTGGATGCACTTTTGACGGGCATAAACAAGGTTTCGGCTTCGCTCAACCACCATATTTTTTAGCGTTTCTGGGGGCGTAAAGGAAGTATTGCTGTGAAAAAAACCTGTTTCTTGCTACCCGTGCGCCTAGGATTAGTTAACTTGGATTTAACATCCGGGTTCACCTGTATAACAAGCCCCTAATAGACTCCAAGTTTGAGGGCCGACAATGCCATCAACAGCAATCTTATTTTCCTTTTGAAATTTGATGACTGCTTGTTCGGTTTTTGGGCCGAAGAATCCATCAGTTGCGACGGGATATCCGTTTTTCACTAAGGATTGTTGGAGATAGCGCACGTTTTGATTGGCAGTGGTACTATTATTTCGTTTCAGTGTGGGTAGTGAAGAGCAAAGAGGCAATTGAGCGTAAACTGAATTTGTGGTTTGCATTGTTTGATTGGGGATTAGTGGTTTGCAAGTCGTTTGAACTTGCTATTCCCCAGTTGTAGCTGTGGGGGGAAGTGCTTTAACAGTCGCTTTTTATAGTGACGCTTATCTGGGGTAGCTCAGATGAGTGACACGCCGCTATGAAATCCGTTGTGTACAAAGTAATTGTCAAAGGCAAACGGCAGCGAATTTCCATTTTTTATCAACTTTTAGCATCTTTGCCACCAGCCCCACACCATAAGTAAGGGGGCGCGAACAAACGCCCCTATGTAAACAAGGGCCAAGTCTCCAAAGGCTCTCTACTGGCTGATTTAAACCTGTTTACATAGTGTTACATTATGCGGTTTAATCCCGTTTACCTACTTACCTGTAGGGCTGTTGGTGTCGGGAGGGATAGGCAGATTGACGTAGGGAAAGCGAGGCAATCAATCCTGTCACGGTGTAATCGCTCCACTCTTGTATAAGCTGAGTAAGGGTCTTTTTTATAGAGGAGGCATAAATACTGTATTTAAAGCTAGTTAACCATTTGAGCGAAAAGGCCGATCGGGAAAATTGGTCTGGGGTTGTGACTTTAACTTAGAAGTGATATCGTAGAATCGGTAGATAGTAGATTTCCGACTGTCAAACAACTTGAGAATTGAATCAATGACAATTTCTGTAACTATAGGATTAAAGTCGGAAATAAAGTCGTCGGCGTTGAGATTTTCTCGAAAAAATTCCTTAGCTCGATCGCACTGATAGCGCATTTCGTCAAAGCCAACAATTTTTACCACAAACGTTGTCAGGGGCGAACTCTCCAAATCGGTATTAGAAGTGCTTTTAGCCCGCCCATTTTCTAATAAATTCAATACTTCCGCTTCTAAACCAATTTTAGGTTGGTAAGGTTTCTCTATTTCTGGAAAAAAGCTTTCCAGGCGCACGCAGTTAGGATCTTGATCCGGAATTCCTCCCATCATCATCGCCAGAGAAACCTCAATTCCCAAATCCGAAGCAAGAGCTTCTAGCAGGGCTAGGGCAGACAGTTTGCAGCCCAAATAAAGCTTCGCAATTTCGAGATTGTACTTAGCAGTAGTTTCCCAGCGCTGATAGGTGCGATCGTCTGGATATCCCTCAAACTGTCGGAAAATTATTTCGGGCTTGAGATAATTCAGAAAACCTTCCATCTTGAGCAAAGCAACTCGGTAGTCGCGAACCGTGTAAAAACCGCAGCAGATGAGATTGTGATTGGTTTCCGGCAGTAAATTCCAGGTATTTGCCAAAAAATGGGCTGAACTATGGTGAGCAAAACTCATCACATCCCGGTTAGAGATTCGCACAGCTTTTTTCACCGTTTCCCGCATTTCCTCATCAGTCAAACTGAGGTTAAACAGGCTATTTATTGCCTGCAAGCGGTTATAAAGGCGCTGGCTTACCGTTACTCCTGCATCGGCGGCGCGAAAAGGAATTGTTGCTTCAATGCAGCCGGCAATTTGAAGCAATTGCTCGCGTTTAAGAAATGGTTCTAGAGCTTTTGCTGCTACGACAGCGCTGAGAAATTCGTTTTGTCCAGCGAAAGGATTGAGGACTTCGCCCGGTTCAAAATTGAATACCAGCATTACCATCTCGAAGGTAGCATCCGCAGACAGTTCAGATTTATCCCGAATTTGTAGTTGTTTGTTAACCTCTTTTGCAACAGGAGTGATGTAGTAGCTGACGTTAAAGTTAATGCTGCGATCGACTTGCACGTAGACGGTATCGTGAAATAAAGCTGCCAAAACCTCGATCGCGTCTTCCTTTCCCCCCACATCAAAAATATGTTCAGGAGTGTGAAAAAACCGCCAGGGGCCCATCATCGGCTGAACAATCAGTTCGGCAATCCGAGCGAGTTCACTTGGTTCGACTTTTGCTTCGAGGCGATCGATCGCCCAAATCAGCCTTTCTAAGCACTGTAAGTATGCTTGTTTGCTATCCATCACAGTCTTTCCCAATAACATTGCTGTCAGTCGATTTTAGATTTTAGATTTTAGATTTTAGATTTCTTCCACAGATGAATCTGGAAGCTTGAACCTTAGTCTAAAATTTTTATATCTCCACGACATGAGTCGGCGGCTTGTATCCGTTTTTGGGCGGCGTCACGTCAGCTACTCTGCTGTTAGTTCGATTCTTTCGTATATGCGCCCGGTTTTTTTTTTGATTTTTGAGTGTTTTGTTGAAGACTTTAGCTGCTATTTAGGAGGCAAATACGTACTTAAAATTAACTTAATTTCCGGTAGCTGACCTCCCCTGTTTTCCTAGTCTAATAAGCACAAAGTATGACAAGTAAATTACATAGATTCCTAAACCTATCAGACCCAACAATCCAAAAAATTGAGGGCTTGCCGTAGGGTGAAACATTTGTTTATAGAGCCAAGGTGGGTCTAACCAAATGCGGCAAAAAGGTTCGTCAATTACCTCAATTTGCGATTTAAAAGCACAGCTTAAGAAGGGAAGTTGAGCAAGAGCGCCCAAACCGCTGTAAACAGTAATCGCCCACCGCCAAGCTGTAAAAGCCAGTTTCAGGGGCGACTGCGGTCGATCGGCAATTTCTTCGTTTAAATCCTCCCAAAACCACAGACTAGCAGGAATTAAGGCCCTCCCAATCACCGACGATACAAAGCTCACAGGCAGCGCAGCCATCATCAGGTAAAGTGTAATTGCCAGCAAACTCGCCACCCGCCAATAAATAATCGACAAACGGACGATCGCATCAGCTTTTGCCACAACAGCCCAAATCAGCACTACCAGCGGGATCGAAATTGTTAATAACACAGACAACCGGTAATCCATCCAGACTAGCGGTTGAAACCAAGGCCCGGTGGCTGCCAATAAAAGACTCAACATCTTTGGGAAAATATACTCACTTATTTGTCACAAATTTTACTACAAAAATGCTAAAAAATCAGCAACCCGAACACGGTCTTAATGTTTTAGTTTCTGCTACCTTTTCTAAGGTACTGGGCGCGCTTTGAAGGCTACTTGAGACACGATAGACGGCAATACGCTTGAGTTAAAACTGTTTATTCTTGAGATATCTCCTTCCCATCCTCGCCCCTTTTGGGGGACGCAAGAGCAAATGCTTGTCACCGTTGGGGGGCGAGGGGGAAGCTGGCGGATTTGAACCGTATTGGGATAGAGAGCAAATCTCGCCATTATTTCAAGGCTCAACCCCTAAAATAAAATTCTCCCGCGCCAAAAGTTAGATTTCGGCGCGGGAGGGAAGGCATAGAGCTAAATGGCTCGTTTATTCCTCGTAGATGCGGCACTCAGCAGCGTCAGGATTGTCGTCGCAAAATTTTTCAAAGGAATTCTTAGGTTTGACTTGCTTTTGGTGGGAAGCTTCTGCTTGCAGTTCTTCAACTGCGTCCCACGCCGCCGCGCATTCCCCGGAAGTTGCGCCCTTGAGGTCACAGACGGTACGAGCGCTTTCTAGTTCTTCTTCAATTTTCTCTTGGATGTTGCCTGCGGGTGTTGTTGTCATAAAAATTGTTGGTAGGAAAGTGTAGGAGAATATGGTTGTCCCCGACCTATTTCTAGGTAATGTTAGCACGCGCCTTTGTTTAGTGAGCTTGTTCGGCTAACGGCACGTCCTTAACCCAAATAAAGATGTTTAACCGTTAACGACAGAGCAAGGGACTAGCTAAGCAGCCGCTTGGTGTCATAACTCAAAAAACGTAGACTTCTAAAGTATACGGCTGGTCAACTGTGGTTTAAGTCTTAGGCTCGAAGCGAGCGTGTCTTTAGACCTGGATCGTTGACCTTATTAAGTAAGAAAGGTTTTCTTTTGGGATGTTAGTTTGGGTGGGATTTGCTGTTTCGGTCTGGCGACCCCAGCTAATAATAGCTTGAGATGCGCTGCTGTTGCAGCAGCCCAGAGAGAAACCATCCATAACTGCGATCGCAGCAGCCGTCTCTACTCCCTGCTTTACTAGCCCGTAGGCGGATTCTAGTACACAGGCATCAATGTAGGTCGAGCTGACCTTACTTTTGATGAAAACATTACACGAGGTTGGTGTGTGAAACTGTATTGAGCTTTATCTTTTAAGATTTAGCTGAATACGGCATTTAACACTAAACAGATTAATGGGACACTCATGTTAACTTATGTTAACACAAGAACGGCAATCGATGGGGAATCGATCGCCCAAGAATAGCGTCCCCCCAGTGGCCAGTTCCAGTTAGCCTAATGTATAGAGATAGTTTTATAGAGAAGTTTGCCTTATGTACACCCAAAACCAAATGCAATGGGTCAGCGCTTTATCAACCCGTCCCTCTTTGGAATCCGCCCTCAAAGAAGTTATAGAACAAGCCGATCGCGACCTAGAAGGCCCGGCTGATTTAGCGCTGATATTTATCTCGTCTGCCTTTGCCAGCGAGTATTCTCGGCTGATGCCTTTACTCCGAGAAATGCTGCCAGTACCCGCGATCCTGGGCTGTGGCGGGGGAGGAGTCATCGGCACGAACCGGGGCGGCATCACCGAAGAAGTCGAGGGATCTCCGGCAGTCAGCCTGAGTCTGGCGCGCTTGCCGGGAGTGAATGTCAGAACTTTTCACGTCGGTTCAGAAGAACTGCCGGACTTAGACAGTCCCCCGGATACTTGGGTGGATCTCTTGGGCGTGCCGGCCCAGGAAGAACCGCAGTTCATCATCTTGGCCGACCCCTTTTCCGCAAAAATTAACGATTTGCTCCAAGGGCTAGATTATGCCTATCCGGGCGCGGCCAAGGTAGGGGGACTCGCCGGGGGGGACGGTGCGGGCAGGGGCGCGGCGCTGTTTTGCGACTATCAGCTTTACCGAGAAGGGACGGTTGGGGTAGCTTTGAGCGGCAATATAGTTTTGGAAACGATCGTCGCTCAAGGCTGCAGGCCGATCGGGCATCCTTATCGGGTGACGGAAGGAGATCGCAATATTTTGCTGAAACTCGAAGAACAAACCGACGATACCGGCAGCGGGGGCATCGAGCGATCGCCCTTAGAGGCCCTGCGAGAGTTAGTTCAAACTTTGAGCGAAGAAGACCGAGAATTAGCTCAGCACTCGTTATTTGTAGGCTTAGTCAGCGATGAATTCAAGCTGAAATTAGAGCCGGGAGATTTTTTAATCCGCAATCTGTTGGGAGTAGATCCGAAAGTGGGGGCAATTGCGATCGGCGATCGAGTCCGTCCGGGACAGCGCATCCAATTTCACCTGCGGGACGCGCGAACCTCCGCAGAAGACCTAGAAATGCTGCTCGATCGCTATCAGCGGGCCGCCGAGTACAGTGGTACATCCAGCGCCGGCGCCTTGATGTTCTCTTGTCTGGGGCGCGGTGAAGGGCTTTACGGCGAATCAAACTTTGACTCCCGACTGTTCGGCCGATACCTCAAAAACATCCCCCTGAGCGGCTTTTTCTGCAACGGCGAAATCGGCCCCGTCGGCGGCAGCACATTTCTGCACGGCTACACCTCCGTATTCGGGATTTGCCGCCAAAATTCATAATTTGTGAACTGTTGACTGTTGACTGATGACTAATGACTGATGACTGATGACTGATGACTGTTGACTGTTGACTGATGACTGTTGAAAATCTAAAATCTAAAATCTAAAATCTAAAATCGATCGACTGATGACCAATAAATAAAAGCGGCAGTCGCCTGCCGCTTTTAGGTGTAACTAGATGTCTGGAAACCCTAGAAACTAAAGGTCGTACGGAGGAGTCCGACCCAGATATCCTCGTTGTTTTTGTTGTGTTCGGGATTCAGAATCACGTAAACGCCCGGTGTCACCGAAATAAAGTCATTGACTTGGAAGCGATAGAAACCCTCTAAGTGATAAGAGGTGTTGCGGTTTCTGGCGACATCACTCTCGGTAACTTTTGGCGGTACACCGAAGACAAAACCGAGGACGTTGCCTTGTCTGGCAAAATCTCCCAGGGCCACAGTGATAGCACCATTCTGGATGGTAGCGTCATTGTTGCCGCCCCGAAGTTGTTCAGCCTTCGTATAACCGTACCAACCGCCAATCTGAAAGCGACTGCTGGGTTTGAAGTTAACTTGCACCCCATAGTTATCTGATGCGGTGGGTGATTGATCGAAGGGCCGGTTAGCCAAGGCACTGCCGACGCCTCCCATGAGGCTAACATCGCCTGCCCGATTGTATTTCCGGGTGTAAGTCAAGCCCAAGTCAAACGGTTTGCTAAAAAAGCCGATCTGACCCAAAGCGCTGAAAGAACCGTCGGCAACGCCCCTGCCGTTTGCGGGGTTGGGAGCATCGCCGTCGGAGGCAAGATAGCCTGCGGTAGCTCGGAGGCTGCCCAAGTTGAAACTCACACTTGCGCCTGCTCCCTGCGGGCCGCGGAAGACGGCCGGGTTGCGAACTCCAAATCTGGACAGTGAACCCGAACTCGTAGAGTTACCAAAGGTAGAAGCCTGGTCTGCAATTTCATCTAGGTCAAGTCCTTTAGGACCGACAAAGACTGTAGCCTTACCCATCGGGAACCGATAGTACAACTCGTCTAGTGTGAAATTGCTGTTCTCAGCTCCATCAAAGCCTAGGCGAGCCATGTTAGTGCCAGTGGCAGTGGATGCACTGTAGTTGGCGACGTTGAGGGCTTGCAAGCGGGTTCTGAGTAAGTCTCGACCGGTGAAGCTGGTGTTGAAGTTCAACCGCACCCGGTAGCCGAGGTTGGTAGACGTTCTATCGTCGTGAAGGCCGACACCATCTCCGAAGGTGTCGCTGACGGCAAAAATGGCTTCTCCATTCAATTTGGTGGTGGTGGAGAACTGGTTGGCTTCGAGTTCTGCGGTGCGAGCTTCTAGGCCGTCTACTCGTCCGCGCAGGGTAGCGAGTTCGGCTGCAAATTCTTCTTGCAGACGTTGCAAGATGGCTAAGTCGTCTCGGGTAACCAAGTTACCTGTGGACCCAATTAGTTTGGTTATGCTGTCTAAGCAAGCGTTGACGCCGGCTGCAAATTCGTAGCGAGTCAGGGCGCGGTTGCCGCGGTAGGTGCCGTCGGGATAACCTACGATACAACTGTAGCGTTCGACTAGGGATTGCAGGGCTTGGAATGCCCAATCTGTGGGGCGCACGTCGGAGAGCTGAGTAACTGATGTCACCTGGGACATGGTTCCCGACGGTTGGGCCGGCAGCGCTTGGGGAGCAACAGGGACGATGGGACCGCCCATTCCGGCGGCTGGTGTCTGAGCAATTTCTACCTTAGTAGCCGGGGTAGTAGCTGGGGTGCTGGCGACTGCTGGCACTTCAATTTTCCCAGGGGCGTCTGTCTGGCTGCTTTGCACTGCCAAGTCTGATGCTTGGGGCGAGGATTCGGCTGTGCCTGCTGCTGCTAGAGGTTCAGTCGCTGCTGCTGCGCTGACCGGAGCGATGGGGGCTGCTAACTCGATGTCGCTCCCTGTTGTTTGCAGTGTAGTTTGCAGTGTTGTTTGCAGTGCTGCTGCGCTGGTTTCTGGTTCGATTGAGGCGAGTTTTTCAGCGTCTGCTTCGTTAACGACCGGGGTTTGGGCCGCTTCGACGCTGCTGTTTAAAGCCAGGTTTTCTGGGGCAGCAGGGGCTGCTGCAACTGGTTCTGCAACTATTTCTCCAACTATTTCTGCAATTTTTGACTCAGATGACTGAGCTGTAGCTAGTTGGTTGGCTTCAGCGGTTGCTGTCACTTCTGCGGCGATCGCAGTGGCACTCATGACTGATGATAGCCCCAGAATTGCCGGGGATACTAGCAGTAAATTCCAAAAAGTTCTGTTCATTTTCCTCACACCTTCACACTCTATTCAACTCGACGAGCAGCAATTCCCAACTGCTAATTTTTGTGGTTGCTTGCCTGTTGACAATAACTGCCAAAATAGAACCTATCCATAACTGTTGATTCACCGTTGATTCACAGTAGGCGTGTCTACTTCTGCTGGAACGTAGCGGGCTGGGCCCTTGTACCGCCCAGGCATCAATTCAGGTCAAGCCCACATTACCTTACGGTTGATTATACCATCACCTGCTAATTTCATCTCTCGATCGCCCGACTTGCTTGAGTTGCTCTACGGGCGATCGACAACTGGTTCTACGGGTTCGACCACAATCTCCCTCTAACTGACAACTGCCCAGAGTCCTCGGTTACGCCAGACTTAACAGACAGTTATAGGTAGGATTGTGGCTGCTTGTCGCATCCCTTATACAGCTTTATATCCTATAATGTCAAGCTTTTTAACCTAACTTTAAACCTCGCGACCCGGCAGGGGCTATTTTCCCGCCATGACTGGGGAACTGAGACCTAAAGGCTGGTAGATTGACCCGATCCAAACCAAAGTTCAGGCTTGACCAATTTGGGTTTTTTGATGCCCGCTGCCGTCGGGACTTGCCAGGACGATCGCGATTTTTGAGACTGGCCGTCGGCGGGTTTAATTTCCGGCTATTTTAACACAACTTTTTTGTTGTTTGAGTACGACTGAACTGGTAGTGCTTGACAATCAAGCATCCAGGATACAAGCCCCCGGATTCATCCGTAGAGAAATAAAAAACCTGTATCCGATAAAGGAGCCCCCGAATTTATCCGTGGGGTCAATCTAAAATCTAAAATCTAAAATCCATTGACCCGCTGTTGGCGCGGGGAAAGCTCACTTGCTTGACAGAAGACCAACTATGCCCAAGATTCCTAGCGGTTTTAACGATGTTTTTGCCTACGGACGATCGCAGGAGTTTAGTGCTAAGCTGGCGAAAATGCAGAAGTCGAAAATAGAGCTGCGGTCACAACAAAGAACCCCAACGCTGGGGATGAGCAAGTTATACCATTTTCGATTGTCGATTTTCGATGAAAAAATTTGGAATAACTGATGACATACAAGTTGGAAACACGGGCCTACACTTGCATTATTTTGGCTAACTGGTATTAGTAAAACAGTGAGGGTTTATGGAAGACTTTGGTATTATTATTGCCTGCTGCGACCAAGATTATCTGTTTGCTAAGGGTTGCTGTGCTAGCATCCGCTATTTCCTGGGAGATGTGCCGATTTGTCTGTTGATTGACGGTACGTTTTCTGTGAGTGCTTTGGAAAAAGCCTATGGGGTGCGGGTTATCAATCGCACAACTGTTTCTGAAGAAGTTCTCAGGAAAAGAAGTTTTGGTTGGGGCAAAACTAAAATGATTGCTTTCTGGGAAAGTCCTTGGTCAAATTTTATGGTTTTGGATGCCGATACGATCGTCTGGGGCGATGTTCTCAAATTGGCTAACTTTCAAGAGTTTGATTTTATTGTAGACAAGCCTTGTTACGATTACCCGGATGCGGAGGTTTCGGAATTTTTCTTTGACATTCCTGGCGTTGAGAAGCATTTCCCGAATTTTCGTTGGTCGGAATCGCGATCAAACTATTTTTGCACGGGTACTTTCTTTGCGAAGCGCGGCGTTTTTAGCTTGGAAGAATACGTGGAAATTTTAGATTTTACGGCGGCCAATCCGAAGATATTTAAGTACGGAGAAATGGGGTTTTTGAACTTTATGATTTTCCGGGCGGCACAAGAAAATCGACTGCGGGTGCAGAATGTGGATATGCAGTTGTTGGTGCCGGATTTTGACCAGGATTTGCTGAGAAAGCAGTTTCCGGTTGAGTCAAGCGGGCCTGGGGGCGATCGTACTCAGGCGACGGTGATTCACTGGTGCGGGCCGAAGCCGACTTTATCTACTGGGAAAGTTTACTCGGAACCGATGAATTTTTGTCGCCGCAAGTGTGAGGAGGATGTTTGGAACCGCACGGGTTTGGCTGCCGAGATGTCGCTGCAAGTTGAGGATTTACAGCGATCGATCTACGTGTATAAGAATAAGTTTAAGAAGAAGTTTCGGCAGTTGGCGGGCAAGTAAGTAGGATTTTTTAACCGCAGATGTCAGCGGATGAACGGGGATGCACGCGGATTTCGGCTTACCCTTCGAGGGGTAAAGTTGGCCCGGCTGGAGGTAAAACTTGGCGGTGAACGCTTATTTTGTGGCTTTCCCGCTGAGTTTGCATTTCGACGGCGATCGCCTCAAATTCGACTTCCATGCAGCCGTAGGGAATCTCTAACTCGATACTTGCTCGAACATTTCCCAACCCGTTAGCTTTAAATTCGGTAATCCAGCGCGGCCCGTCGAGAATCAGGTAGGTTTGCCGATCGTACACCCAAACTTTCACATAAATCCGGGGCATTAATTCCGGGAGTTGCACTTGCACTTTTACAGCCTGGCCCGCGATGATTTCGGCGCGTGGCAATTCCAAAATTGGCATCGGTACTAACTCGTCTTCTGGCAAAACGTAGGGAGTTGGGGGAGTTACTTCGCCTGCGACAGTTGCGGTTTTTTGAGCAACTTTTTTCGGTTGCGGGGGTTCGTCAAAAACCACAAATTCTCTGGCTTCTGGGCTAGTAGATTTGGGGTCGGAATTTGTTTCGCTGGTTTCGGGCTGCTGCTGGGTTGGGCTGCTTTCTTCCACAACGGCAATTTCGTCACTGCTATTTGCGGCGACTTTTGGAGTGGGTGACAGGGTGGTTGCTTTCAGCCAGTCGGGGGATTCGCCGTTGCTGGCTAGGGAACTCAGTCGCGACCAAAATCGACTTTCGACGTTTAAGGTTTGAAATGCCTGTTTTGTGGGTGCTGGCGGGGTTTCTGGGGCGGTTGTTTCTAATTCTTGGCTGTTTTCTGGTTTTTGGTCGATCGCTCCGATTTCGGCTGTTTGAGCGGGATTTTGGATGTCTGAGGGTTTGGTTTGTGGGTCGATCGACTCTGGGGCAGTTCGAGGCGAATTGGAGATTTCTGAGAGCAATTGCGATCGGCTGCTGTCGGGCAGTTTGTTACCGAATGCGGGCAATTCTAAACCGCCTGCACTTGGGGTTTGACGCGAAGCCAGTAGAGGAGGTAGGGCTTCAGTGGTTGGGACTTCGGCGGGGGAGGGAGGGTCTAAGGATTTTTCTACTAGCTTGAGGAAGGATATATTTTTGGCGCTTCCAGACGGTTTTGAGGCTGTTGGGGAGGGTTCGGCTTGATGCTTTTCTTCGATGAAATTGTCTTTAATTTCCTGTAGAAGGTGCTCTAAACGAGCTGTAATTGTGAATAGTTTGGTAGCTAGGGTGACGCCGCCGCTGCTGCTGAGAATTGCTTCTCCTAAAATGAGGCGGCTTTTGCACTCGGTTGGGATGTAGGTGACGCAGGCAAAGATGCAGGGGGGAACTTGTTCTGGCATCGGCTGCTGGATTTCTGCGAGAATTTTTGAGGTTTGGGGGTCACGCAGGTAAATTTGCAGTTGTGCTGAACCGATGAGTTGTTTGAGTTCTAGCGCTTCGGATTCGGGGATGAGAGTTGCTGTTTTTCTGCTTTGTTGGGGGTGTTGGGGAATGTCGATTTTGCCGGAAATGATTAAGGGGCGACCGAGTTGGGTGACGAAGGTTTCTCGATCGAGGACGAGTTCGAGTTTGACGCCCGGTTTGGGTTCGGGGGTTTGGGGAGTGGGGAATTGGTAGATTTTGGCCTGCTGCGGTGCTGAATCGGCTGCAGGGATTTGGGTTAATGCGGGCCGATCGACCGGGGAAGCGATTTGTGGGGCTGCGCGATCGACCGGGGAAGCGATTTGTGGGGCTACGGTGGAAGCAGCGGGTTCGATTTGGTCGATCGGCGGTAGGGGTTCGGAGGTTTCCGATTCTGCGGGCAATACTTCTAACTGAACGCCGTACTGCCAAGGTTTTAGTGGTGTTGCTTTGGGATCTGGCAAGCAGGAGAGTTCCCACAGTCCGGGTTTCAGCCTGGTGTAGGGAATGATCACGACTAATCCTTCGGGGTTGGTGCGGGCCGATCGGCTTTGGACTTTCCGCTGCGCCCCTTGGTCGAAGGAGGTATGGGTAACGCGAATTTCGATGTCGGTGTTGGGGTGCTGAATGCGAGCAACCACGCGGTATTTACCTTCTAGAATTTCCACGTCGGAGGTTTCTAGGGGCAACCAGGCGCGATCGCCTTCTTTCTGTAGCAAAAATTCTAATTTTTTCATCTTTCTTTCCCCTTGAAGGCTCCCGCTTGATTCGTCACAGGTTGGTGGTGGTTTGTTGAGCGACAGCTACAGATATTAAATTACTTTATGTTGTATAGCCTATCATCACTCTCGGTCAAGAGGCCCACTTACCAAGGACTGCCGATTATGCTGAAAGCTGCCCAATAATAGGGATGGGATAAATCTTTGCTGTCGAGTTTGGGGATGGACGGGGGCAAGGGAATGTCGCCTCGCGCACTTCGCAGTTGACCGCCTTCGATCGTCACTTTGCCTTCGATCGCAGCAATTTGTGCTTGCCGCATTGCTTCAGCTTTAATTATTGGAGGGTCGTTTGGCCTGCGGATTCTTAACTGCTGGTAAAACTCTGTCATCAGGGCGAGAGTCCCCGCATCGCTGACGTACCACAGGCTGGCGAGGGCTGATTTTGCTCCTGATTGCAGCGCTAAACCGGCAAATCCGAGTTCTGCTTCTTTGTCTCCCAAGGCGGTTCTGCAGGCGCTTAATACTAATAGTTCCAGGGGCGGATTGTTCCATTTTAAATCTCTCATTTGATCGAGACCCAGTTGGGTGTCCCAAAATTGAATGTAGGAGTTATTTGGGGTTCCTGGGCGGAATTCTGCGTGGGTGGCGAGGTGGATGATTCCGTATTTTTGTTGCAGTCGCTGGGATTGCAAGTTTACTATGGTGAAATCTTCGTTGAGAAAGGATTGACCGGGCCACTGTCGGGCGATCGCGCCTAGTTCTAATGGAACTGCTGGCAGCGGTTCTTTGTTCGCCGTTTCTGCGAAATCTGATGCTCCCATTGCTAGGACTTGCGCGTTTCTGAGGTCGGTGTAATTGCTGTCTGTGAGTTTGAAGGCGGGGATGCGGGCGATGCTGTATTTTTGGATCAGAAATTGGTTTCCGTCGTGCATTGCTGCTAGGGGTACGGTTCGCAAACCTGCGCCGACGCAGAACAGCAAGGTGTCAATTTTTGCTGTTTGCAAATCTGTTTCTAGGGGTGCAACTATCCATTTGTAAAGTTGTTGGGCGGGTTCTAGATAGGTGGTGGTGTTGATTTTTACGGGGTTGGTAATTTCGCTACCTAATTTTTGGACTACTGAGAGCAGTTTCTCTTGTTTGGCTTCCGGGACGCTGCGGAGAATGGGCGGGCGATCGGGCAATATTAAGATTAATTCTAGTTGGTCGGTGCGTGGGATAGCATAAATTAAAGCGGGTTTTTTCTTGGTTTGAACTGCTAGCCTGGAGAGAGTTTTTGATATTGCTTCGGCCGTTTTCGCACGGGTTTCAAAGTCTTGTTCAAAGTATGTTTGATAGTCTTCTTCCCAGCTTTCTTCGATTCTGGTTACGGCTTCGGTGAGGTTTCCCCGATCGAGCAAATTTCTCATTTCTTGCCCGTTAAGCCCGCCCTGGCCTGTGTTTTGGGCAATTGTAGCCAGGTTCGTGGTGCTCCAGCAGAAAAATATTGCTATCAAGCAGTAAAAAATAGCTTTTTTAATTTTTTTCTGAGTCGTGTGTTTTTGGCGTTGCTGCTGGGATTGGTAGTGCATGATTGTGGGGCGGTTAATGCGCCGTTGGCGGCAGCAGTTGGCAAAAGTTTGGATGTGGGTGAATTTTGACCGAAAGCATCCAGGATACAAGCCCCCGGATTCATTCCGAAAGCAGACTCAGGACCGGTGAAATAAAAAACCTGTATCCGATCAAGGAGCCCCCGAATTTATCCGTGGGGTGAATGCTTCAATTCTAAAATCTAAAATCTAAAATCTAAAATCTAAAATCGCGCAATCGATTGACTGTGCTGGCGATCGCGGCACAAGTCTAGCATTCAAGACCAACCCCAAATATCTACCGTAGGGTGTGGATACCAGCACCAACCGACTCCCCGCACCAAGAAATGCGCGATTTATGTAAAAGTTTGTAAATTCTTCAGAAGTTTTGCATAAACAGGACTTACGCAAAAAGCCGGTTTCTTCACGTAGTAAGTCCTGTTTTTTACCTAGCAGCCAGGTGCATTTAACTGAGATGTTACACCATTCTCAATAATCATTTTATGAACAGGCATCTTGCCTGTTCCACAAAAAAATCATCTTTTGTGGAACGGGCATCTTGCCCGTTCTTAAGAAGGGTGCAAAATGTGAGTTTAACCGGCATTACCTCTACGGGCGTCTTTGACTTTTTGCGGCACATCCGCACTTCTCAATTTGAATCTGGTTGGGTTTTGTTGTTGAATGAGGAATATCATGAATCGAGCGACAATATATTGAGTAATATTAGCAAATATATTCTCTGTATTTACTTGTTTTTAAAATAGTTAGGTTTTTCGCACCAACTTACTTAAACCTCGACTGGTTAATTGTTTTGCCTCGGATATCTACGCGGTTATTTCGTACAATTTGTCGAGACTGCCTTTTGCCTAAGATTTTGCCTGAAAATCTCCTATTTTTTTAGCATCATTGGCGGCGGTTGCCAAGAGTTGAGCAACATAAATAAAAACACTTAATTATTTAGAGAATTTTACGCTATGCGGTCGATCGCTTTTTCCTTGTTGATTCTTGCTTCTCTCCTAGATAACTGAAGCCTTCTTGCTTCCACTATACATTGTGTGCGATCGCACCGTGCTAAGTGCGTTAGCGAAGCCCTCGAAGAGGATCGCGATCCGATTGGGGGATGTATCTTAGTATTTCTTCACATATCCTGCTTTCGGTCTATGATATATGCCTTATGGCGTATTTGTGTTTAAAGCCCGTTACCGCGTACCGCTGATGAGTCAATCAACCAATTCACCGCTATCCCAACCAGTTTCTCGAAGAACCGCCCTGAAATTCCTCGGAGTCGGTGCCGCCGGCGGGCTGCTGGGCTACTCTCGATTTTCCAAGCCAGAGCCCACCGTTTTTGTGCAAGATTCTCTTGACTTGCCGCGAATGCTGAATCAGCGCAAAACCGTTGCAGTTGTAGGCGCAGGCTTGGCCGGGCTCGCCTGTGCTTACGAGCTCTCCCAGCGGGGTTTCGCCGTAACATTGCTCGACAAATCGCCCCAACTCGGCGGCAAAATTGCTAGTTGGCCGATTCAAGTCGGGAACGAAACTTTTATGATGGAACACGGTTTCCACGGTTTTTTTCCGCAATACTACAACCTCAAAAGTGTGGTTGAAGAACTAGAAATTACCGAGAATTTTGTATCTTTAGAATCCTACGCCGTTGTGTTTCGAGACGGCAAATACAAGCCAGAAGTTTTCCGTCCCAACCATTCAGCTTTTCCCTGGAATATAGTTGACTTGGGGATATCTTCTCCCAATCGGCTCAAGTGGGGAATCAATCTGACCAAACCCGCTCACTGGGAAGTATTTCGAGAAATAGGCGGTTTTCAAACTCAAAAAAGTTTTGCTCGCCTCGACAATATATCAGTGGCAGACTGGGTAAAAGGTGAATTCCCGCGCGGGCTTTATGACTTGTATTTTCTGCCTTTTGCCAAGTCCAGCCTCAACGCTCCCGACGAATTGAGCGCGGGAGAATTAATGCAATTTTTCCACTTTTACTTTTTCGGAAATCCAGAGGGTTTAGCCTTCAACGGCACGCGGCAAGATATGGGTACGAGTTTGGTGCAGCCTATTGCCAGAGCGATTGAAAGCAAAGGTGGCAAAGTATTGACAGATGTCGCAGTCAGTGAAATTCGCTGGGAAAACGGCAAGATTGATTCTCTGAGTTATCAGTCGGGAGACGTGCAAAGTAAAATACCTTTTTGGGTGAAGCGAAACGCGCTGTTAACTGACAGCAACTCTACCGAATATTTCGGCGCTGGGGACAGCGTATTTGCCGCCGCACCGTCGGGTAAAGAGGCAATTTCTTTGAGCTGCACTCACCAAGGCTGCACAGTTCAGAAACAGAACGACGGTCAATTTCACTGTCCTTGTCACGGGGCAGTTTTTGATGCCGAAGGGCGAGTTGTCAGCGGGCCTGCTCAGCGGGATTTGCCTCGATTTAAGGTAGTCGCTGAAAAAGCAGATGAGGTACAGTTAGCAGCAAAAGTCAACCAATCGCAGCCGCAAAATTTGGGAGAAACATTGAAGGCTGATTATTATGTTTTGGCTGCCGATGTTCCGGGGATGCAGCATTTGTTTAGTTTGGCTAGCGGTGAGGTGAATCCGCAGGTGCAGAGTCGGATCGAGAGCTTGAAAATAGCCGATCCGTTTGCGGTGGGGCGTTTTTGGTTCGATCGCGAATTTCCCTGGGAACACAGCAATTTCAGTTCGCTTTCCGGCTACAAACTGACGGACAGCATTACGCTTTACCACAAAATTCAGGATCAGTTCATCGAGTGGAATCAGAAAACTGGCGGTAGTGTAGTAGAACTGCACGCTTATTGTTACAAGGAGAAGGAATTTCCGAACCAGGAAGTTTTACTGGCTACTTTTGAGCAAGAATTGTACGAAATTGTACCGGAATTAAAAGAGGCAAATATGCTGCACCGGGAATTGGTAAATCAAAAGAATTTTTCTGGATATCCGCCCGGTAGTTATGCGGAAAGACCCGAAACTTGCTGCGCTGTTCCCAACCTTTTGTTTGCGGGAGATTGGGTGAAAATGCCGTTTCCATGCGGTTTAATGGAAAGGGCGGTTAGCAGCGGTTTGTTGGCAGCTAATGCTATTTTATATCAGGAGGGTTTGCAGAGGCGATCGCTCTTGACGGTGAATCCCGAAGGCGTGTTAAAAATCTAAGGTTTCTAGCGGGGCGGGCTTTATAAATCGTCAATTATCGGCAGGTATTGTCGGTCAAACCCGCCCCCAGTCATACCATTTTAGATTTTAGATTGTAGATTTTAGATTTTAGATTTGAAAAAATGGGAATGACTGATTATATAAGGGTTTAGAGGTTTCCTAAAGTTGCATTCTTTTTCTAAGATGAGTTACGGTTTGTGGGTGTGGTTTCGCTGAGGGGAAAAGGCAGAGCTTGCGAACAAAAAAAATATCTGCGTTAAGCAGGGTGGATATGCGGTTAAAATATTATTGAATGAGTATAAAGCAATAATAGATGCTGAATAATAACTGCAAAATTCGCAATAAATCTGTAATGTTTGATGCTTTTGCAACAGAATACGATTTCGCTGCCACCTTGCAAAATCAGAACGCTTTCTTTACTAACAACCTATCGGCCAGCAAAGGTGCAGCATTAGATATTGGCTGCGGTTCGGGAATTCTTGCTTTTGAATTAGCCCAGTATTACGATCGTGTAGTCGCCGTCGATTTGTCAGCAAAAATGCTAGATATAGCCCGTCAAAAGCGCTCAGCCCCCAATATCGAATACATCCAAATGGATGCCAGTCAATTAGCGCTCGATCGCAAATTTGATTTAATAGTTAGTGCTACTACTTTTCACCACCTGCCCAACCTCCCTGCCTCCCTCGCTGCAATTAAAAAATTGTTAAATCCGCACGGAAAAATCGTTTTTTTAGATAATATATCGGAAGTCGAAACACCTGCGACAATAGGCTACATATTAGGTGCGGCGAGAGATTTTAGACCCGACTGTTCCACCTACGGATTTCGCAATGCTTTAAGATTATTAAGATTTAGACTGTCGCCAAGTTGGTTGAAACATTTAGCTAGCGACAGGTACTTGTCAGAACGGAGATTTAGAAAAATTTACGGTCGTTGCTTTCCGGGCTGTTATTTTGTAAAATTGGGTTGTTTTATGGGCGTAATTTGGGAACATTTGTAATGCAAAACAACGCGATAAAATCCGTAGCTGCAAGGGGAGAAAAAACTCACATCCGCCAGTTGGGCATTAATCTCGATCGCTGGTATGCGATCGCCCGCAGCACCGAGGTGGAAACTGGGCCGCTAGCTGCGAAAATCTGGAATCGGGCGATCGTACTTTTCCGCGACAGTGCAGGCAAAATCAACGCTTTAGAAGATAGATGTCCGCACCGACAAGTTAAACTCAGCCACGGCAAAGTTAAAGGCGATTTAATCGAATGTGCTTACCACGGATGGCGGTTAAATGCAAGGGGAGAATGTGCAGAAGTCGATTATTTAGCAGAAAATCAAAAGCTACCTAACTGCAAAATTCGCTCCTATCCAGTCAAGGAACAAAACGGTTTTATCTGGCTGTTTCCCGGCGACGAAATGCAAGCAGAAAAAACTAATTTATTGGATTTGCCCGAGTGGGAACATCTCAATTATATTGCCACAGTTTCAGTCATCGACTGTCAGGCACACTATTCATTTTTAATTGAAAACTTGATGGATATGTACCACGGACACTTGCACGATGATTGGCAAGCTTGGGCAAATCCGGTGTTAGATACTTTAGAAGAAAACGAGCATCAAGTAACTGCTCGCTATCAGGCACAAAGTTATTACAAAATAGATAAAATTTGGTCAATTTCTCAGTTGTTTTTTAAATCTTTGCGCCGACTGCACCCGGAACCGCTGGCTGTGAGTTATGTTTACCCGCACTGGGTTTCAACTTTGGGAAGCGATTTTAAGATTTACTGCTTGGTTTGTCCGGTGAGTGAGACAGCAACTCGTGCTTATTTAATTCATTTTACCTCATTAAATGCGTTTTGGCGGCTGCACAAATTGCCGATTTGGTTTCGCAGGTTTATCAAAGATATTTGTTTCGGTGCTGCTCAAAAGTTATTAGATGGTTTGGTGCGGCAGGATGTGTTAATGATTGAGGAAGAACAGCAGGCTTTTTTGCAGAATTCAGAAAGAAAAAGTTATGAATTAAATCGGGCTTTAGCCAGCGTGCAAAAGTTGATAAGAAGTCAGGCGGAAAATAGGTAATTCAGTCGCAGAGTCAAACCTGCGGCGGGACGAATGAAACCCGTCTGCACAGGCTAAGTTGAGAGTTAGCTCTTCCCAGCTTGAGCATGGTATTCTTGTAACAGAGAAAAGTGACTTTCGAGAAGCAATTAACAACCACACCTAACACAGGAACCAAGCATGAACCGTGTCAGCATCAAGGGTGAGGAACACCCCATTAGAAAAATCTTTAGTGATGACTTTATGTTTACCATTCCCCTCTACCAGCGTCCCTATGCTTGGACAAATGAGCAAGCTGGAGAACTGCTGGAAGACCTGCTAACATCATTGGGAGATGGTAACGACACGATTGATCAACTCAACCCGTACTTTCTAGGCAGCATTGTTTTGATCAAATCTGGGCCGCCAGAGGCTGAAATTGTAGATGGTCAGCAACGTCTAACAACTCTGACCATACTACTAGCTGCTCTCCGAGCATCATTGCCAACACAACACGCCAATGACTTGACCACTTATCTATACCAAAGAGGCAGCTTAATCGCGGGTATAGATAATCGTTACCGTCTGACTTTGCGCGAGCGAGATGCAGATTTTTTCAAGACATATATTCAAAATGAAGGTGGTATTAACAAGCTCCAAAAATTGAACATTGCTGAGCTGATGGATAGTCAGAAGCTTATTAAAGAAAATGCACATTTATTCTTGCAACGTTTGCAGACTATCGCCGAATCCCACCGTATACGTCTTGCCCAGTTCATCATTACCCAGTGCTTCTTAGTAGTGGTTTCTACGCCTGACTTTGACTCTGCGTATCGGATATTTTCTGTGTTGAACAACAGGGGATTGGATCTCTCCATAACTGATATCTTGAAAGCGGACATTATCGGAAAAATACCCGAAAGCCAACAAGAAAAATATACTAAAAAGTGGGAAGATACCGAGGAGGAGCTGGGACGCGAGTTATTCAAAGACTTGTTTTCTCATATTCGGATGATTAAGGAAAAGAAAAAACTTAGCAAGAGTATCCTTAAAGAGTTTCAGGAAAACATCAATCCTGCGGCAGGGTCTCAGCAATTCATTGATGAAATTTTAGCTCCTTATGCTAAGGCTTTTTCGGAAATTCACAACTCAACCTATGAAAGCGAGCGGCGTGCCGAGGAAATTAATCAACTATTTAAATGGTTAAACAAAATTGAGAATGTTGACTGGATACCGCCTGCCATTTTCTACCTATCGCGTAACCGTAATAACCCCGATAATTTGGTGCGTTTTTTTACAGATTTAGACCGCCTTGCGGCAGGTTTAATGATTGTCCGCGCCAATATTAATAAACGGATTGAACGTTACAGCAGATTGCTTACTGCTATTGAACAAGAGGAAGATTTATTCAATGCCAATTCACCGCTCCAGTTTACTCCTGAAGAGTCAAACAATATCCTTAGAGTCCTCGATAGTGACCTTTACCTAATCCAAAAAATTCGTCTTTATGTTTTGCTGCGCTTAGATGCTGCTCTGTCAGAAGGTGAAGCATCTTACAACTTCTCCAAAATTACTGTCGAGCACGTACTTCCCCAAAATCCAGGGGCTAATAGTGAGTGGATGAAGTGGTTTCCTAGTCAGGAAGAGCGCGATCAATATGTACATCGTCTTGGCAACTTAGTTTTGCTATCTGGTGCGAAAAACACTCAGGCAAAAAATTATGATTTTGATGTGAAAAAACAGATGTATTTCACTACTAAAACAGGTGTTTCACCCTTTGCACTTACTACCCAAGTGCTGCGGGAACAGGAATGGACGCCAGAAGTAATGGCTCGACGGCAGAAAGAGCTGATTAATGTTCTCAAGAATCTTTGGCGCTTATAGGATAATTGAATTTGAGATCAAATCGCTATTATCTGTCCATCCGCACACAACCATCTGCGTCCATCTGCGGTCAAAAAAATCTAAATTCCGCCAGCACAAACTTTACTTCTTAGGTTGCTGCTTCTGGTAAACGCTGACAACTTTATCGGCATAAGTAGCAGTTGCCCCACTTTTACAAGCTGCGGCTTCCCCTGTCATCCACCAGCAAGCCGCGCGGCGTACAGCGGTTAATTCATTGTTGCTGCTAGCTTTGTATTCGTCGCGCAGCAAATCGCCCACGATACAGGTAACAATTGATTTAGCTTTTGTCGCGTCGGCCTCAAATTGTTGGGGTGTTAAATCTTGTTTGGTACAGAATTTTGCCCAGCGGGAAATATTGTTCGGTAAAACTTGCCACTGACTGTACATTCCGTCATTTGCAGCTTGTGGCGGGGCGGCTTGTCGCAGCGCTTCTACGAGGGCGGAAACTTGCGCGTCGGTGACTGATTGCGCTGCTGCTGGAAGTGATTGCAATCCGAGGCTAATTATCAGGCTGCCGAATAGTAGATTGGTTTTTGCGATCGATTTAAAATTCATTCACAATCCCCTGTTTGATTTAAACTTTTGTTTCCTCAAACAAGGTTTACTATTTTGTCTATCGAATACCTCTGTCTTAAGGATGATTTATTTGCCCACTTAATGCACTGTCGATCGCCCTATTATACAAATTGTTAATCAAGTACGATAAAATCATGGAAGTACAACCCAGGGAAATTCGACGTTACACAACAGTAGAGGGTACGGCACCATTCATCGAGTGGCTTGATGCCCTCCGCGATCGGAATGTTAGAGTTAGAATCAAATCCTTGATAATGGTGGTAATCCTCATAGCTGGGGATAAAAGCACCCAATAACAGAACATTCGACAAGCTATAGAATACTGGACAGATTATGAAAAACGTGAAAGCACCGACAAGTGATAGCCACCGGGAGTACCTAAGTGAATCTCTCCACGAGCCGGAAGAAGCTGCTGGTTTTATCGGCGCTATTTTGGAAGAAAAAGATCCTGAACCCGCCCTTTTGAGAAATGCCATCCGAAAGGTGATTGACGCTCGAAAGAGGATGAATGCTCTTTCGGAGTCAGCAAAACAGCATCACGAAAAACTCGACAAGATGCTTGCTGAAAGTAAAGGTTCGGAAATCTATAGTTTGGTAGAATTGCTCGAAGCATTAGGATTTAAACTAGAAATTACTCTCGCAGATACTGAGTTGTCGGCTGACTCGAAATCAACGGATTTTGGGGAATCAGAATTATCGCCCGAACCAGTAGTAATTAATCCCAGTTAATGAGTAAATCCCGCCCTCACCCTTTCATCACAAAATCAAACAACCGGTGAGCCATTTCTAGCTTGCTGCAAGAGGATATTTCTACTTGCTTCCCGGCGGCATTAATTAATATTGCTTGATTAGTATTGCTGCCGAAACCTGCACCTATTCGATCGATCGGGTTTGCGGCAATTACATCCAGTTTCTTCGCCCGCAATTTCTCCAAAGCAGGCTTGACAATATCCCCAGTTTGTGCTGCAAAGCCGATTAATTTTTGGTGCGACTGTTTTAATTTTCCCAACTCTGCCACAATATCCGCTACCGGTGCCAAAGGCAAACAATTCGGGAGCGATCGCTTCGGCAATTTCTCACTACTGTACTCAGCCGGCTTCACATCCGCTACCGCCGCCGCCATCACCGTCAAATCCGCATCGTGAAAGCATTGCAGCATCGCCTGCCGCATTTCTTCTGCACTCGCAACTGCGATCGCCCGCACACCTGAGAGCGGCAATTCGCCAGTTATACTGTGTACCAGCGTCACAGTCGCGCCGCGGTGCTGTGCAGCTTGCGCCAAAGCTACACCCATTTTGCCGCTGGAAGGATTGCCGATAAACCTCACCGGATCGAGGTGTTCCCGCGTTCCTCCCGCACTTATCAACACCCTAATGCCCGCTAAATCTCGATCGCCCTTCGCATACAACAGCGATTCAATATGAGGCAAAATCTCACCAGGTTCTGCCATGCGGCCCACACCCGCGCGATCGCACGCCAGCATTCCCCCCCCCGGATTCGCAGCATGATAGCGCCGATAAGTCAAAACTTCCCGCCAATTCCGCTGCACCGTCGGCTGTTCCCACATATCCGTATTCATCGCCGGTGCCAGCAAAATTGGGCAATTAGAAGCTAAGACAGTATTAGTCAACAAATTATCAGCAAAACCCCCCGCCAACTTAGCCAAAGTATTAGCTGTCAGGGGAGCAATTACAAAAACTTCCGCCCATTCTCCCAGTTGAATATGCAGGGGGCGCCCGTGATTTGCTTGCCAAAAATCTTTGTCAGTAAAAGCAGGATGGCGGCACAGAGTAGCAAAAGTCAAAGGCGTTACAAACTCCCCGGCCGCATCAGTAAGAATAGCTTTAACTTCCGCTCCAGCTTTCGCTAAAGTTGAAACTACTTCGCAAACTTTGTAAGCCGCAATCCCGCCACTAACGCCGATTAAAATTCGTCTACCTTTCATGATTTTTGGTAATACAGCAACCTTCGAGGTTATGAGAACTTGATGAATTCCTGAAACCATTGCGGAGAATTGCCCGATCGCATCTCCTCATTCTTTCTTCCTTCTTCCTTCTTCCTTCTTCCTTCTTCCCTCTTCCTTCTTCCTTCTTCCCTCTTCCTTCTTCCCTCTTCCTTCTTCCTTCTTCCCTCTTCCTTCTTCCTTCTTCCTTCAGCAATAAAAAAGAATCAAGAAAGAAATTAAGATAAAAACAGGCTAAAATCCCTAATTCATCTGTTTAATCCGCAACAAAATATGCTGCTAACTTCTTCCTCAATTCCGTCGAAAATTGGGAGCTAGATTTTTCAGTCTATGCTTCGTCGTAGGCTTCCATATCCAGAAGGTGGAGATAAGGTTCAACCAGCTCCGGCCGCTGAAAAGCAAGCGATCGCAACAAATGCCAATCATTCAATCCCTCAAAAGGATCTGTATAATCGTCAACTTCCAAACGGACAGCCAATTCTGCCACGTCCTGAGAAGTAAGTACAGCAATATCGCGCGATGCTTTGGTTAAAGTTTTCATTTTTTTCCCCTGCCCGAGACTTCCGCCATACTATATACTAAACCTTTAATCAGATTTCGACACAGTTTCTACAACAAAACTTCGCATTATCTCTATAACTTCCGGCAGAATCTCGTGTCCCATGTTAAATTCTCGATACTGCACCGCAGCTCCCCAAGCCGTCAAACTCTCGCGCGATCGCACAGCAGCACTAACAGGCACAATAGTATCTTGAGTACCGTGTACGATTAAAACAGGTGGCAAAACACTCCCCGCAACTGGTGAAATCTTGTGTAAATAACCGCTCAGACAAATTAAACCAGCTAGGGGCAAAGTCAATCCCACATCTAGAGTCATCGCTCCGCCTTGAGAAAATCCACCTAAAATCGTGCGAGACAAAGGCACACCCGTGGTGCTTTCCAAAGACAGCAAAAATTCCCTCAGCAATTGCCGGCTTTCTACCAATCCCTGAGCGTCTTTGGTTTGAAGGTTATACCACGCTTTGCCACTCATTACCTGGGGATGGGGAAAGGGGGCATAGGGAAACACAAACTGATAATCCGGCAAATTGAAAAAGGGTGCTAAGGAAGTCAAATCCCGAGCATTAGCACCCCATCCATGTAAAGCGACCATCAAAGCGACAGGTTTGCGATCCGTTGTGGGCGGTATGCTAATAGATTGTAAAGACATCGTAGTTAGTAATTGCTAATCTGGCCTTGCTACAATTATAAATTGTCACGACGGGTAAAACCCCAAATATTTGTTTTCGGCAATATTCCACTGAAATTAGCACGCGCTTGCTAATAACTATAATAGTTGACTGTTAACTGTTTACTGTTGACTGTTGACTGTTAACCGTTGAAAGTAGAGTGCGACATCGCACCTTTCCAAAGTAGAGTGCGGATAGTGCACCTTTTCTAAACAGGAATTAGGGAGCATCTCATATTTGTAAAAACACTTCTTATGGCTCCTTCCTTCTTACTTTTTACTCCTGGCTCCTGCCTCCTGCCTCCAAACTCCAATTTCTAGCTTGGCTGCCAAAGAGATATCGTTTCCGGTTGCATCGGAATAATATAATCGAGTCAACAGTTAACACTCAACCATTGAGTTTTTCCACCCCTCCTTCTACAACAGTCAACAGTCAAAAGTCAACAGTCAACATTCATATATGAGTGCAACCGGAATTTATCTGAAATGCTCCCAGTAAGACTCAGCTATAAGCGAGATTTCTTCCGCTAATTCCAATTGACCGAAAGCATCCAGGATACAAGCCCACCCTATTAATTGATGAATAAAAAAAAGCCTGTATCCGATGAAACTTGCCCCCCGAATTTATCCGTGGGGTCAATCTAAAATCTAAAATCTAAAATCTAAAATCGATTGGCACTTACCGCAGGTGAAACCTTAGAAACAGATTGCTTAGACTGTTGCCTCACCGGCACCTCAATCAAGAATTCAGTTCCCTCTCCCGGAGCCGATACGCACCTGAGCGAACCTTGATGTTTGTCCACTATTTGATAACAGATAGACAATCCCAAGCCAGTACCTTTGCCTACAGGCTTAGTAGTAAAAAACGGATCAAACAAACGTTTTTTGACATTCTCCGTCATGCCCGTTCCATTGTCAGCGATTCGCACGCATACACAATTAGAAGTTAAAAGTTCAGTGCGAATCCGCAGAGTAGGTGAAAATGCAGAATTCGAGGCGTTGTTTTCGAGCCGGATTTTATTTTCTGCATCATATAAAACATCAATAGCATTGCTCAAAACATTCATAAATACCTGATTCAATTGTCCCGCCCAGCACTCCACTAAGGGCAAATTTCCGTATTCTTTGATGAGTTTAATGCCAGAAAAATCAGCTTTTGGTTTCAGCCGACTATCCAAAATCATCAAGGTGCTGTCAATGCCTTGGTGAATGTCAACCGACTTCATTTCAGCTTCATCCAATCGCGAAAAATTCCGCAGAGAAAGCACGATCTGGCTGATCCGTTCAGCTCCCAAATTCATAGATTGTAGGATTTTAGGCAAGTCTTCACTGATAAACTCCAAATCAATCTCTTTTAGTTTCGCTTGCACTTCGGGCGTGGGGTTCGGATATTGCTGCTGGTAGATTTCCACAAGTTCCAGCAAGTCTCTAGTATATGCGCCTGTATGGATCAGGTTGCCAGAGATGAAGTTGACAGGATTATTAATTTCGTGGGCAACTCCAGCCACCAACTGCCCCAAGCTGGACATTTTTTCTGTTTGGATTAGTTGAAATTGAGCTTCCTGCAAATTTTTTAGTGCCGTTTCTAGTTCAGCGGTGCGCTGTTTTAGTTGAATTGTACGATCGTACACTTGCTGTTCTACTTTTGCAGTACGTTCTAGAGACATCAACAGGTAAATCGTTAAGCTGCCAGTCATCAATAGCCCGATCGCCCCAATTGCCAGCGAACCCTGATGCGTCCTCAGACTGTTGTACCCCTTTCCCGGCAAAACTAGCAGCCTCCACTCGCGGTCTGCTACGTTAAATAGGCGAGTGCAAGCACTCGGATATTGACAGATTTTTCCCCGCAAATTAGCTAACTCTGGCTTTTCGTGTTTTGGGTTATCTATCAACTGCTTAGCTTGTGAGTCGTAGCGCACCAGAAAGCGTTCTTTCTCTATAGCAGAGTTGTCATAGAGGTAAAAATTAATGTTGTCTAAATTTAGCGATTCTAAAGAGGAATCGACCATACTGGTGATCTGAAACAGACCCGCAATAACTCCTATCAGGTTTTGGCGGCCGTTGACCGAGTTATCTGGAGAATTTGTGCGGCGCGGTACTGGTAGAAATACTTGCAATCCCGGTTGATTGTTGCTAACTAATTTTATCCGCCCAGAAGCCGCTATTTTCCCGGTATTCGCCGACTTATCTAAAGCTGCTTTGCGTTCGGGGCTGGAGGCAACATCAAAACCGATCGCTTTGTTATCTTCTTCTAATGCTTCTCTGTAAATAATGGGAAAGTATTCCGATCGCGCTTTTGGTTTGACCTGCTTTTTGTCAGGAGTTCGTTCGTAAATTTGAAATGCCGGAAAATCTTCGGCTCGAATTGTCCGTTCGTAAGCTGCTTTTTGGGCAGCCGGCACGCGCCGAATCCAGTTAACAGAATGTATAGCAGTATTTCGGGCAAGTGCAGGTTGAGCGAATTGCTTAAAATCTTGTCTGGTAACTTCAGTAGATGCCCTATAGAATCCTTCCAGTGAGTACAGAACTTCTAAATTTTTATTGATGCTTTGCTGCAATGCCACATTCAGGCGATCGGCTTGCTGATGAAATTCAGCTTGCATTCGTTCGTTTTCCCAATGCCACACGACGGCTGCGGCTGCCAATGACAAACTCGTACCGGTGCAAAGAGTCAGCGCTGCTGGAATGTAACGACGGTGCGACTGTAAACTTTCGGTCAGCGAATTAAACCAATTGATCGCAAAATTCATATTTCCAGACCTTATGCCACCGAAGTGCTATTTTTTAAAGACTTGTAAAAGTCCTTGATAGCACGATCGACAGCGCAGAAACCAGATTGTCTAAAAACTTATGATCGCAGGAATAGGACTTACCCTGAGAAACCCAATTTCTACGAAAATATTGGTGTGGTAACGAGAAAGTTGGGAATAAACCGGGTTTTTTACGAATAGTGCATCCACGACTCAGGAATTGAAACCAATTGTAACTAAGTGTAACGAACTCGGTTCCTATCTCGGCGTTCCCAACTTCCTGCCCCGGAAGAACCTGGGAACGAGAAAAAACCTTGATCTGGTGGGGCGGGTAATTAATACCCACCCTACAAAGCCAACTTAAATTTGGAACAGCTTACAAAACCGTCCCTATTTCCTTCAAATAAACCCGTGTAAACGGTTCATCATCCCCCAGAGTATACTGTTCGATCAACCCCTGGCGGCGAATAGAAATACTACTTCCTTCCCTCACCACAACAGTATCGTCATCAGTGCTTTCTCTGATCAACATCATCTCAGTTTTCCCCGGATTGTCTAGCACCACCATATTGCTGCCCCGATAAAACATTCCCTCAGCTTCCAAAATATCTTCGGGATATTCAGCAATTAACAAATCGAGCTTGGGATTCCGCAGCAAACTTTGCAAGTTCAGATGGTAATTCTTATTCAAAACTTTTTCAGAACGGTTAACAAAAAGTCCACCGCGACAAACAGCACCAATTGTCCAATCGGGATGCTGCAACAGAATATGGTCGATGGTTTCTTGTAGGTCATGTACCGAAATTCTGTTGAAAGTAATAATCGGGATTCTGGCTGATTTTCCCGATTCAAAGAAAGTTTCGATAATATGCGAAGGGACATCAACTCCTTCGCCGACAGCGGGGTTGAGGTGCATAAAAATTCCCGGCGCGGCATTGATCTCGATAATCCCAAAATTGCCTGTTTTCCAAGATTTGGCGAGAGTTTCTGTTACCACATCAATGCCCAAACAAGTTAACCGAAAATGTAGGGCGATATCTTGAGCCAAAACAATGTTATCCGGGTGAATATTGCGGGTAGCGTCGATGCTGACGCCACCTGCGGAAAGATTAGCGACTTTGCGTAGAGACACAGTGCGATCGCGACTTAGCACACTATCCAATGACAGCCCTTGTTCTTCCAGATACATTTCCATCGCTTCGTCGGACTGAATTTTGCTCATCGCCGAAGTAGGCGTATCCAAACGTTCTGGTTTGCGGTTTTCACGGCGAATCAATTCGCGAATTGTTGAGTCGCCATCACCTGTTACCCAAGCGGGCCGGCGTTCAGTTGCAGAAACAAATTTGCCGTCCACGCATAGCAGCCTAAAATCCGAGCCTTTGATGCTGTTTTCCACAATTACTCGCACCGGGTCTGTTTCGGGAATTGCCTTAACTGCTCTTTTAAAAGCCGCCTGCAATTCCTCACCATCTCGGACATCTGCTGTTACGCCAATTCCTTTATGACCGACTACTGGTTTGATAGCAACTGGGTAGCCAATTTCTCTAGCAACTGCCAGAGCTCCGTTTTCTGTGGAGACGATATCGCCTTTGGGAACAGGAAATCCTAATGTAGCGAGAAAAGCTTTACAATCGTCTTTGCGCGTGGTAAAATCTGAGTCTAAATGGCTGTCAGAATCAAAAGTAGTTGCAGAGCCACGAACCAGTTTTTTACCGTACCCATATTGCATTAGTCCTTCATCCCACAAATAAAATGCGGGAATGCCTTTTTGGGATGCCGATCGCATTAATGAATAAACTGTCGGGCCTCCGTAAACTGACTGCCGGAATATATTTTGCAGCGCGCCAATTTGTGATTCCAAGGGAAAGTCTTGATTTTGATTAATTGCTTCAAACCAATCCCAAACTGCGTAAACTACGGCTCTGGCGGTGCGGGCGTGAAGTGCTTCTATGCTGATTCTGTTAAAGTGAGAAAATGGCTTGATGTTCCAGTGTTGGAAGTGTAAACCCATGTCGAGTTTGGCTACTTCTGAGGCGGTACGACCGAACAGTTGGGCATGGTTCGAGAAAGTTTCGTGCAGCAGTTGCGGGTAGCGATCGCCAATAATTTTCTGGTAATGTGCGATCGGCAAAGGTTCGCTCGCGCCCGCTACCGCTAAATCAAAAACTAAAGCCGCGGTGTCTAAATAAGGGTTGGGCCCGATATAGTGTTTGAAGTTAAAAACATCGAAAATATCGGTTTTTCGAGCATTAACGCGCGCTGTTTCGGTGCTTTTTTCTTGCAGCATTTTCTAACCTCCTTTGAGCTAATTTCTTACGGTAACTTTCTACTTGGTGCAGGGGATACTACCTGCGGGCATAGATATTACAACAGTGAGACAAATACTCCCACCAATTCTGCCTTCAGTATTGCCCGATAGGGGGAGTGGGAGAGTAGGGGAGATGGGGAGAGCTGAGAGGTGTAGGTTTTTTACAACTAGGAGGAGTTACAAGCATAAAAGGCATCCACAGGAGTGTGAGGGAAGGAA
>NZ_JAUBSH010000070.1:0-36123 GCF_036704705.1 Microcoleus sp. K1-B1
AACGTCTTAAGTTTAACTCCAATTAGGTAACTTAATATTTTGTTACATAGATTGGTTTTTTCCCGCCTACCTACTTAAAATGCGTTCAATCTCATCGGGAGTAAATCTCAGCGCTCTTTTGCCCGATATGCTGCTGATGCCGTTTCTAAGTGTTTCTGCTTCTAAGTTAATAAATTCTTCTAACTCCGCAAAGTGACCGGCTAAAGATTGAGACTTTCTGGCCGGCAGTCCTACTTCTTTTTCTAAAACAAATGCTAATAATTCATGAAGTTGCTCTGACACTTTTATTTCTCCTAAACTCTGTTTGAAATATTAGTTAATTAAAGAGAGAAAGCTGTTGAATGATTTCTCGTCCTTGGACTCGCTCGCCCTTAATTACCTGACAAAGGTATTGACCGATCGCCTCTCCCAATAATACCGGAACTGCATTCCCAATTTGCCGATATTTAGAAGCAGTCGATCCATAAAAAACCCAATCATCTGGAAACGTCTGAATTCTGGCGCACTCCCTTACACTCAAAGGACGCAATTCATCGGGATGACACATATCTGTAGCCTTTTGATGAGGACTCGTGGTGACAGTAGGCGACGGTTTCTCCCACGCTAAGCGTCGATAAAAACCAACTTTACCGCCTTCTGATTTATAAGCTCCTCCCATTGCTTCTTGCTGTAATTCCCTGGGTAAATCCCTCCAGTTTTGACCTGCTGTTAACAGGCGCAAATACTTGACGCGACTTTCTGAGTAAGGGACAAATTCTGGTTGAGAATCTACTAAATCTTTTAATCCTTCTCTTAGCGTCAGCCATTTGGGTTTTTTACCAGTACCTTTCTGACTGTAACTTGGGAGCGGCAAAGTAACTGAATCATTACCTTTATAACCAATAAAGATTACTCTTTCTCTAACTTGAGGAACGCCGTAATCAGCCGTATTGAGCAAATCATACACAACTTCATAACCAATTCGTTTCATCTCAGCCAAAATCACTTGTAAAGCTGCACCGGGCATCTCATCTGGTTCTAATGGCGGGAAATCTAAACCTCTGCGATCGTGAGGTCGATGTCGAAGCGGAGCTGACAGCAATCCCTTAACATTTTCCATGATAAAAAAGCGCGGTTTGATTTCGTCAACAATGCGTATGAAATCCATAAATAAGCTGCCGCGCGGATCGCCAACCGACCCCCGTTTTCCCGCTGTGCTGAAGGGTTGGCACGGGGGGCCACCAGTCACTAAATCTACTTCTTCAGCGCGTAGAGGTCTATCTAAACCTAAGATGTGTCCGCCTTCTTGTAATAGAGTTTGGGCGCTGACTTGGCAAATATCTCTCGGTACAGCAGATAAGGATAAATGAGGACGATTTAGAGAGATTGTTTTGGTAGCATCAGGTTCAATTTCTACTAAAGTTACTGTCTGAAATCCTGCTTTTTCTAGACCTAAATCTAAACCGTAGGCTCCAGCAAAGAGGCTAATAGTTATCGGTTTGTTGTTAATCACACGTTTAAGCCTCAAGCTTAGATATTGGTGTAATGAAAATTGTACTTTACTAAAATCCAAAAGCCAGAGCATCAAGCATATACTTACCCTTCTCCCGCCCGACTTCTTGATATATATCCAAAAGTTCTTCGTAGGCAGTCTCTCCCCCTATAATATTCCAAAACTCATCTCCCATAATTACAGCTTGTTCAAAGGGCGTATACTTCCTTGCCACTGACCATTTATAATCTGAACGATTTGGCCCGTAAGGATTGTAAGCCATAGCATAATAACATTGAGCAGCGGGGCGAGACTGTCCGCAAAGTAAATGAAATCTCAGCAGTCGTTGAATTACCTCCAAACATTGTCCTTTGTTGGGTTTTGACCCTTTAATTTCAAAGAAAAATTGGCTCCCGTCATGAGATAGCACGTACAAATCTGCTTTGACCGATCGCGTAACTAAATGGTTAGTTTTTTGAGCCTCAAGAACAGCTTCTATCATTTCTTCAAAAGCAGGTTTATTTTCATTTTTGTCTGCTGACTGCTCAAATAGCGCTAGCTGACGCTCAATTTCATGGATAGCCTCTATGCTAACTTCGCCAGAAATTTCATAGCTTCTGCTTGCTTCTTGGTGATGTTCCAAAGCAATGAGTTTTGCACATTCTTCATAAGTTGTGCCCAAACGGCTGCTGAAACCTCTTTCAAACTCGTTAATCCGTAGCAACTCTGACGGCACGATCGCAGTTTGTAATAGTTCGGATTGCTCTGTAGAGGATTGGCCTGATAAATATGCTGCTGGAATATCAAGTTTCGGTATTAGCCGTCCTCTGTATTCATTGACAAGGTTTTCGATGAAAACTTCTAAGTATGCTTTGATGATGGCGCGTGTAATTGAGCTAATAGCTGACATTATTTTACTGCCAATATTCAGTTTACTTTACTTGTTGCAAAAATGTAATAACTTTGTAGTTAGGACTTTAGCTCTTGCTGATGAGTTGGCAAAGAAAAAACTGAAGTCTTTACTACAAAAAGGTCGATCGACACTTGTATTAACCACCCGCCCTCAATCTATCCAAACTTCGTCAAGAATCGGAAAGCATCGAGTACGTGACTCGCACAAACGTAAGGCGAAGTATTGTAAAAAGCTTGCCAAGCCGCCGCTTTATCTTCGTCGTATTTACCCGCTCTTTCCGGGTGTTTTCCTTGCCAATTCAGGCGCACTGCGTGACCGACTAATACATCTAAAACGATGTATTCTTCTACTTGCAATTCTGGGTTGCGCTGGGCGATCGCAGCCAACTCCATCAGCGCCTCAATATTGACTTGTCGGTATTCCGGCGCGACAATTTTATTCAGCAAATGCTCGATTTGTAGCGCAAAATTCTTTTCCCCAGGCGTCATTTCCGATAAAATGATATGGCTATCTAACCGATTGCGCCGCTCTAATTTGTCGCCAATTATCAAGCCTTTGCAGTGCCGCAGCAGTCCCCAAACACTCGGATAAAAATCCTTCGGTACGCGATTGACTGTACCTTCCATTTGCCGTTTCCGGCGCCATCCTCCCCCAGGCATTGTTGGTTCTTCAGAAACTGGCGCGACTACCCATTCAATATCTTTTTCCGGCTGTTTGACGCGCAGGGATTCTTGCTGTTTGAGGATTTGATTCATTTCCTCGTATTCTGTCAACACTTGGCGCAGGCGATTTTTGATTTCAAAGGGACTTAGCTGCATTAAATGTTCGTAAGCTTCATTTTGCGTAACTCCTAATTCGCGGGCAAACTCGCTAGTCAGCAGCAAAATAAAGTAGCTAACTCTTAGCGTCAGCAGGCCTTTAAATAACTGCGGTTCGGCTTTAATTAGCAGGCCAAGGTAGATGAGAACTTCTTGAGTTAGAACTCGATCGCGAATGTCTTCTCCACAGAATTGGCGAATTTTGTCCATCACTTCCGTATAAGAACCCGGTCGCGAAATTATCGAATCTTCGCTGTAGGCTTTCCCCACAGCAATCTGTTTTTGCCGCACCAAAATGTCTGTCACCGCATCGGACAAACTGATATCAACTTTGTCCAGCAAACCTGCGGCATGACGGATGACTGCCCATTGGATTTTTGATTGGGAACTTTCTCCAGCTTTTATATAAACTTCGTTGAGTAAATCCACAACTTTAACTGTTTCTTCCGCCCCACCAAATCCCGTATCAAAATTTAATCCTTTGAGGCGAACTAACGTGTGCAGCAACTCAATTTGTTCGTACAAGTTTTCTGAATCGCGCAGGCTACTTAGCAAGAATTGAGTATTAGTTTCGCACTCTAATTTAAATTCTTGCGTGTGACCCAAAGGCCAAGTTTTTTCAGGATTGTAAGTTAGATAGCTGCGCGTTTCTACTGCACCTGTCACCGGAGATTCGGTAAATTCAAAATCGTGCATGAAATCAATTCTTTCGGTGCCAGCGGTCAGCATTAACTGCTTAAGATTTCCGAGTTTAACGGGCGTGTTGTTACAGTGTCCATCCCGGAATTCCTTCATTAATTCTAACAACGCTTCCCGCCCGGTTTCCAGCATCGTGTGAGTCAGCATCAGCGTTACCGTAGGGCGTCCCAACTGATACCAGTGGCGGTGAATGTGAGCTATTTCGCTCTTGATTTGAGCTACTAAAAAATGGTAATCTAAAGTTAAGTAAAACTCTTGTCTGTTCAAAAATGAGGGGAGAAATACGATCGCCTCTTCGCGAATTTTAAACACCCGAGAAGTTGTTAAACTCCGCAGACGGCGCACGGGGCGGCCGGTTAAGCCTAATTGGTCGTTGCGTCCAATTTGCGTGTAAATAGCTGATAATTCTTTAGTCTGGCGGACTTGAATTGGTTCTACCTGTTTTGGGGTTTGCGCGGCAATGCCGTTAGCAGCTAATTCTGCTTGCAAATCTTCGTCTTCAGCTAACAGTGCAATTTGCACTAAAGGTTCTCTGTGTTGGCCCACTGACAGATGCCTTCCCAGCGGGTCGATATCGCCCACTGCGATTAATTCTTCATTTAGCAATTGACCGAGAAAATATAGACTTTGCGCCCAAACGAGGGGAATATTTTCATTGGGTAAGCGCTGCTGGCTGCTGGGATTCAGCTTTTCTGCTTCTATATTTTCGGCGGGGACGTAGTACAATTCTGGTAGTAGTGGCACACCAGAGCGATCGACTGCTAGAGATTCCAAACGCTGCTGGTACTCCTGCACTTGGGCTTGATTTCCCTCAAATAGGCCGTCCAAGAATAAATAAGTGAAAAATAGGGGCCACTCGCATTCAATGTGCTCGAACTGCCTTAATTCTGTGGGTTCGTAGTGCAGGCGATCGGCATCTTCCAAAACTGTTTGGTGTCCGTCCCGCAGAAACCGCTTGCAGCCGTATTTTCCTTGCAATTTGTCAATAATCTTATTTCGAGTCCGTTCTATTAATTCTCGATCTTCCACAGCAAAAGCCGGAAAACTAATCACGCTTAATAAAGCGGCATCTACTTCTTTTGAACTAGATTCGCGAGGCAAAAGCGATTCCAAAGTTATGCGACTTCTGGCAATTTCGTCTGGTAAAACGTGAATAACTGACGCTTGAGAACCTTGAATACCGAACAAATCTAACCCATTTATTGCTTCCAGCGCTGCTTTGGCCATGCCAACTGAACTGGCGTTCAATTCTGCATTACCGCGATTAATTTTATGGCCTCTTTCCCAAATTCCGTAATCCGGCGTGCGGTAGGCTCTACCGATGTAGTAAACTAAATTTTGCACGAAATTGACTTCATCTATTGTAAAAATTACGTGCAGCCCGGAAGCCGTCATTTGAGCAAGAATTAATAAGAATATAGATGTAGCGTCTAACTGTAAATGTCCCCACTTGTCATCACCGACAACAATACCTCCAGTTTGAGTATTGTATTTAGCGTGCAGGGCATCTAGCGGCGACTGAGTATTTTTAAAACGTTCTACTTTGCTCGATTGCTGCATCATCGCAAACAGCAAGCCGCGCATCAGTTTGACTGTGCTGTGTTCTAGTTCAAATGTCCTGCCCTGATCGCCATCAATTTTGCGGTAAGCTAAACCCAAACCCCAAACCGCGAGAATGCTGTACACGTTGTCGCGCACCCAAGCATCGGTGTAGTCGCCGTGGGCGTTAACGGCGGTACTCGCCGGCAGCAAACCAGTAATTGGATTTTGGCGCTTGAGGATGATGTTTTTGATTTGCTGGTAGTAATAATCTAACCTGGTTTGCCGCTGGGTTTTTGCGATCGCCATTTCGTTTTCCTTGTTTTTCCTGATGCGAGCCGAATTGGGGTGAATAGACTTTTAAATATATCAGAGATTAGATCATTTCTCAAGTTATCCAAACACAAAAAGGTAATTGCCATGTCTACTCACAACCACAATAACAACAGCGTTCCTTTCGTAAAAGTTGTCTACTCTACAGTGAAAATCAATGGTAAAATTGAGCTAGTACCGATGGAATGGTACGCAGACGGCTCTGTCAAAAAAATCGAACACTAATGCTCGATCGCACTTTGCAGCCTAACTCTAATGGACGGGCGCGCCGCGTACACAAAACCCGGTTTCTGGGCCACGGAATGATGACTTAACAGACTCTTGGTGGCACAAACCGGGTTTTTTACGTCCAAAAGTGGTCTAGCATCGATCGCCAATCTCAGCTAATTTAAATAACTATGTGTGTAGGAATCTCAAAGAAAAAAATATGGATCGATCGCGCCCGCAATTTTCAGTGCTGGGACTACCAGTTCACATATTAGATGATTATGCAGGTTGGCTAATGGAGCGCCTGCATCAAGGATTAGGAAGTCACGTGGTGACTTTGAATGCTGAAATGGCAATGCAAGCCGAGCAAAATCAGGCCTTAGCAGATGTAATCCGCAAAGCGGAACTGGTGATTCCCGACGGTTCGGGAGTGGTGCTGTACTTGCGGCTGCGTGGCAAACCGGCACAGCGCTATCCGGGGATTGAATTAGCAGAATCGCTGCTGCAACAAAGCGGAAAATTGGCTGATTCGGAACCACTATTTTTCTTTGGAGGTTCCCCAGGAGTGGCGGCTGCGGCGGCCAAAACTTGGCAGCAAAAAGTTAACGGATTGTCAATTGCTTCTCAACACGGTTATCTTTCCGCAGATGAAGAAAAAGACTTCCGTGAAAGCCTCAAACAAATGCAGCCCAAACTGATTTTTGTAGGCTTGGGAGTGCCACGCCAAGAATTTTGGATCGCCGAACACCGACACCTTTGTCCTGATTCGATTTGGGTGGGAGTTGGCGGCAGCTTTGATATTTGGGCAGGAACAAAAAACCGCGCGCCGGCTTGGTTTTGCGACAATCATTTAGAATGGCTGTATCGGCTTTATCAAGAACCTTGGCGGTGGCGCAGAATGTTAGCTTTGCCACAATTTGCCTTGAAAGCTTTGGGGGATTTTCGAGCTTAAAAGCGGCCACAATAAAATAGGTTTGTAGTGAGGACTAACGTCATCATAAAATTATCAGGACTTCAGTCCTCACTACGAGTCAATTGCCATTAGATAATGTAAGGAGAATCGATCGCCTTTGCCCGATTAGTTGCAACCAATGTCTGGTAAATCAAAGCCGAAATCTCAGCGCGGGTAAGGTCCCGAAGCGGCGAAAGCCAATCGCGGGAAGGATAATTAACCACAATCTTCAAAGCAGTTGCTGTGGCGATCGCACTCAAAGCATAATTAGGAATTTGAGAGCGATCGGTGTAAACTTTCAAAGAATCAGGATTGCCGCCCTTAAGTTCCAAACCGTTAACCAAAGACACGATCGCATCAGCCTTAGTTAAATTCTGATTCGGGCCGAACTTCAACCCCGGAAACCCCGCCAAAAACCCCCCCCGATTTGCCCGTTCGATCGCACTTCTCGCCCAAAAAGTAGCAGAAACATCAATAAAATTTGTAGCCGGCACCCTCGGAATCGGACTAAACGCACTCACCAACAGCGCCGCATATTGAGCACGGTTTAAACTGTCATCAGGCCTAAAAGAACCGTCAGGAAAACCGCTAATTATATTCGCCGCAGCCAAAGCTTCAATAAACTTCTGTGCCCAATGTCCAGAAATATCACTGAACACTGTACCCCCGATATTCGGATTGCCGCCACCCTTTCTCACCGCAGCTTGCACAGCTTTAAAAGCATTCACTTTCCCGTAACCAAACCAATCGCTGCGGCCGCTGTTAGGATCGTAATTTCCCATGCGATTCCCTAACTGGGGATCGGGATCGGGATCGACAATTTTCTCAGCAGTTTGTTCGAGAATTCCCCGCACTTCCCGCGCCGTCAAACGGGGGTTAGCCGAAAGTATCAACCCTGCAACCCCAGCGACTACTGGAGTGGCGCTGGAAGTACCGCCAAAAGTATCAGTATAGTCCCCCCAATCGTAGCCCCGATCGCCCACTCGATCGGCAGTAAACACCCCCAAACCGGGCAAATACTGCGTCACCTGCGGCGGCGTGCCGATATATCCGGTTTCTGGCAACCAAGTTCCCGGCGGCGCGTTGTTGCTGGGGGCGCAAACCGAGATGCTGCTGCCCCAATTGCTGTAAGCTGCTTTTTTGTTGAGGGAAGTGGAAGCGCTGACGGCAATTACGTCGGGGTGAACGGCAAATCCGTTTAGCCATCTAGTTTGACCCTCCACGACGTTGTTGGGCCAGCCTTTCTCGTTAATTGTGCCGTTGACTGGGCGGTTGGCATTGCCCGCAGCGAACAGAATAACGCACCCTCTGCCGCCCCGCCCTTGGGTTCCTGCTTTGGTGATAACGGCACTCTGCCGCAGGGAAAGGGGATAGTAAACTGCTGAAGACCCCCAACTGCAAGAAATGACGGCGGCACCTTTTTCGATCGCCCAATTAAATATTTTTTCGACAGAATTGTCATCGAGAAAACCACTGGTACGGATGGGCATCAGGGCGCAGCCGGGGGCGACGCCGACAATGCCTTTGCCGTTTTCTTCTGCAACGGCGACGCCTGCACAACTTGTGCCGTGGTTGTCTGAGTCGGCGACTGGCATGGGGGAAGTGTCGCCGTCTTTTAAATCGATGGGTGAGACGATTTTGCCTTGGCCTTGAAAATCTGGGTGGGTGATGTCAACTGCATCGTCGGCGATCGCAATTACGATCGATCGAACTCCGCGAGTCATGTTCCAAGCTGGTTCTGCATAAATTTGAGCACCGCCGACAAGTTCGTTGCCGCCTTTGTTGTTTAGATACCACTGTTTGGGATAAAGGGGATCGCGGGGCGTGTAATGCTGCTGCATCTCTACTAAAATGTTGGGTTCCGCTACCAGAACTTCTGGATATCTTGTCAGGCGGTTGGCAATTTTGATCGGGTTTTCTGTTGCTTGTTTGGTGACTTCGCCGACGAAGGTGTTGGGAATTCCTTCTACTGGCCGGACTATTTTTAAAGCTGCTGCATTGGCGATCGCCTGTCGCGATTGTTCGTCTACTTGTTCGCCAAATTGAATCGTAATTTGGTCGGTTAAATAAAAGAATGTACTGGGATTGTTCGCGGGGCAATAGACGTGGCTGGCAAAAGCTACAGCATCGCTAGCGCGGGCCGTTTGCATTGCTGCTTCTAGGCGATCGGGCGCAACGAGATATTCTTCGAGATTGCTTTGGCCGACGCGACGGTTGAGTTTTGCCCCAGTTGTTGCAGCCCAATCGTTTGAGGCTGATGCTGTTGATGAGGGGCGGACTGTAAAGCGATCGTCCGCTTTTGACAGCAGCAATTCGTCGCCGCCGCGCTGCAAAATCACTGCCAGACTTTCTTCTGGAACTCCAATTCCTTGATAATTTTGGAGAGTGTCGGAGATCGGTTTGCTTGGTTGTACCATCAGAAATGCTTTTGTTTAATTTTAATCCAGTCTTACTATCTTCTCGCTTAACAGGCTTTTCGGCCTGTTCCACAAAAACTGAATTTTCTTCTTGTGGGGAGTAGGGGTTGGGCTTCTAGCCCGCCCGTAAAAGGCTTATTAACAATGATTCAGCAAATCCCTCAAACTCACATCTTGCACCATTGTCAATAAACCTTTTCTGAACAGGCAAGATGCCTGTTCCACAAAAGATAAATTTTCTTGTGGAACAGGCATCTTGCCTGTTAAGCGAGAATGGTGCAACATCTCAGTCAAATAAACACACCAGGATTAAAATTAAAAAATTCTCCCAGCGCCTTAGCCTGCGCCTTGCTAATCGCCCGTTTCCCATTAACCACCTCAGAGACTACTCCTTTGGAACCAATCACGCCCACTAAATCGGCTTGTTTGAGTTCGCGAACTTCGATGAAATGCAATAGAACATCCCGTGGAGTCACTTCTGGATCTGGGTAATATTTTGATTCGTATTCTTCAATCAACAGCCCCCAGAGACTCAGTAAAGTTTCTTCTTCTACTGTTAATTCTTCCTTAGACATCAGAAAATCGACTTCTGCGAGGGCAAGATCATTATCTTCTTCGTTCAGGATGGGCTTAGGCTGCGATTTCGCCAGTAGTTGACCGTAAGCTGTTTTTTCAATTGGGATATTCATGGTTCGTTCGATTGTTGAATTGGATCGGGACTTACCCATCAAAACCAAAGAAACCGGGTTTTCCACCATTTTTAAAGCCTCAAAGGCAGTATTTAGGTAAAAAAAACCGGTTTCTGCCTCCAGGACTAGATTGGCGGGATCTGTCCAATCCCCCGCTATTTCCTTTTTCAATCCAAAATCTAAAATCCCAAATCTAAAATCCCAAATCTAAAATCCCACCCTTTGACATTTCAACAAATTTGGTTTACACTTAGCCGGTTGCGATCGCCAATGGTAAGATCGGCTCAAGCTAAATATTTTTTTAAGGCGCACAGGCGCAAAGTAATTTCATGGTATACTCTGGAACTGTTTGCTGGCTTCGCTCCACTGCCCGGATTACGATCGGGGCGATCGCAGCTTTTACCCTGTTGCAACCGCTCCAAGTCCAAGCACAACAACCTTCTGGGCCAGAGAACCAACCGCAAGTCGAGCCCGCCGACGACCCCACAGACCCTAACAATCTTCGCCCTCTGACGCAAGACAGCAGCTTGCTGAGCGTCCCAGGAGGCCAGCGTTTGATGACAGAAGCCAGCAGTGCTATTTCCTCTCAGAATTACGCACTGGCTACTCAAAAACTCCAAGAATCTCGCCAAATTTTCAATCAACTGTCCAACTTCTACCAACAACTGGGTAGCAGTTTTGCCGGAATTGACATCCGCTTGGCCGAAAGCCACCGCACCAAAGCTGTAGAAACGGCCCAAATGCGTGACGAAGCTACCTACCGGCTGGCGTTGGTACACCGGGCGCAAAATAAGCCCGAACTGGCTGTGCCCCTGCTGATTCAGATTATTCGATCGCAGCAGCCAACTCGCGACTTGGGCAAAAAAGCTTACCAGCAGTTACTGGAATTGGGTTTTGTGGATTCGCCCTTTCCCCGGCCTGCCAGCAGTCAACCGAGCTCATCGACAAAATAGTTCCACTAAAATCTAAATTACAGCCGTTTATCAGAGAAACCAATGGTTACACCGTCTCAAGTAGCAGAAATGATTAAGGCAGGGTTGCCAGACGCTAAAATACAAGTTGAGGATTTGACCGGTGGCGGTGACCACTACCAGGCGAGAGTCGTCTCAGCAGCTTTTGAAGGAAAAAGCCGAGTACAGCAGCACCAACTGGTCTACGGCGCTCTCAAACAGGCAATGGCTAGTGAAGCCATCCACGCTTTGGGCTTGGAAACCTTAACTCCCGCAGAATGGGAAGCGAAAAGTCAAGTTGCTTAATTGTTAAGCGGCAAGTGAGTATCACAAGTTTGTGCTTGTGTCAATACTTCCTTGAAATACAACTGCTCAACTTACGCACAAAAACCCGGTTTTTGAACCGGAATCTATGGCTGTAACGAAAGATTTTCGTAAAAAACTCGGTTTCTGCGTCAGTCAACGTTTAAAAATTTTCAAACAATATTAGGACCTACCATGAGTACAACAGCACATCAAAGAATTGACGAGTTGGTTAAGCAAAACAAAATCATGGTGTTTATGAAGGGCAATAAGTTAATGCCCCAGTGTGGTTTTTCTAATACTGTGGTGCAAATTCTCAATACTTTGGGAGTGCCTTACGAAACTGTTGATGTTTTGGCAGACCAGGAAATTCGTCAAGGCGTTAAAGAGTATTCCCAATGGCCGACAATTCCCCAAGTTTATATCAACGGCGAGTTTATTGGCGGCTCGGATATTATGATCGAGATGTATCAAAAGGGCGAGTTGCAAGAAGTTGTAGAAGTGGCTTTGGCTTCTTAAATTAGGCAGAAAAAACATATCCCCGACTTCTTAAAGAAGTCGGGGAAATAACAGCAATCGGGTTTTACGTTGAATTAAGTTAATTTACTTAATTACTTATGTCCAGGCAGAGCCGGGGAACGCACTGCGGTCGGCTAGACCTCGAATTTTTAGGCTCCGAAAGCGAGGCAGAGCCTCTGGACATCGGTTCCCAGGCCGAGCCTGAGAACCAGTTAAAATTCCCAATTCCCAATTCCCAATTCCCAATTCCCAATTCCCAATTCCCAATTCATCAAGGGTTTATCAAACCGAATTTGCTATTTAATAGTAGTCTGATTCAGCCTGTGTCTGTGTCTGTGGCATTACAAAATTGGAGGGGTCGTGAATGTAACGCGCTGCTTCTTCCTCTAGTCTGTGAATCAGATAGGGTTCCAGACCGTTGGAATGCCGCAGGGCTGCTAAATAGCCGTCTAAGTAAAGCCGCAGGTCATCAAAGCGATAACCTCTATTCCACATTTCGACGAGGGCGTCGGTGAGTTTTTGGTAGTGCCGGATTGTTTGGGTGTCTTGTAGCATGGTGTGAGGTTGAAATCCTTTGTGGTTTGTATAATGACGGCGGGATTTAGGAATGGCCCCGATTGATGCTGAGTGGCTCAGCTTGAGGCTATTTCTAAATAAAAGTTTTTACCCTGCTCAACAGGCTACCCTCCATAAAAAATTTCACTCGTTGCAATGCAGTTGCTCGACTTTTTGCGCGCACCTAGATAATTCGCTGTGCGTTTAATAGAGTCGGGATGTTGCTGAATTTGGCGGTCAAAGTGGCTGAGTGTTCCGGCTACCGAGCGAACGGTTGGAGGAATTCTAGTTTCACTTGCGCGATTTGTCAACCTCCTGGGAGTGGGGGCTGGGTCGGGGGGATCGCTTTTGGCAGGCGGTTGGGGCATGGGGTCGATCGGCTTTACACTGTCCTATTTTCATTGTAAGCTCATCGCCAGAATGATTTAACCTTTCTGCAGGCTGACCCTGCCAAATTAACCCAATCTTTAAAATTCCTACCCTAGGTGTGTCCGCTGCTTTAAACGCAGCTCATGCTTGAGTAGCGATGGTTACAAAAGCTTGACAAAAGCTCTGTTAACCTTGTAGCAATTAGTGATATGGGAAGCTCGCCTCTGTGGAATCTGCAAGTATTTCAATTGTTGAAGGGAATCCGCACCTGCGATCGCTCTTGGGCTGGCATCTACAGCAAGTCGGTCACTGGGTGCACCAGTCAGCGGATATCAGTCACGCTAGGGAAATATTTTTCAGCCGCCAGCCAACCCTAGTCATTCTGGATGCCCAATTGCCTGATGGGGACGGTTTGGAATTTTGCAACTGGCTGCAACAGCAGCAGCAGTCACTGATTTTGATGCTGTCGGCGCGGAATTCGGAATCGGATATTGTTGAAGGTTTGAAGGCGGGGGCAGACGATTACCTGACTAAACCCTTTGGGATGCAAGAGTTTATGGCCAGGGTGGAAGCTTTGATGCGCCGTAACCGCACGATGATACCGCCGGCGACGCTGGAGTGCGGGCTGCTGAAAATTGATTTGGTGCAGCGCCGAGTCAGGTTGTACGACGAACATATTGAGCTGACTCCCCAGGAATTTAGCCTGCTGTACGTGCTAGCTCAAGCTGGAGGAGTGCCGCTGTCGCGATCGGATTTGCTGCGTCGGGCTTGGCCTGATGCGATTGATAACCCCCGGACGATCGACACTCACGTACTCTCTCTGCGTAAAAAAATCGAAATCGACCCGCGACAGCCGAGCCTGATTCAAACTGTACGCAATGTCGGCTACCGACTGAATCTGGAGTTGTTGAATAATGCCAATCAACATTCACCAGTGCCCAGGGCGGTGCTTTCTTAAACTACGATCGGGCTATAAGTCGGATTTTATTTGGGGAATTGATTGGCGATCGCATCTGTTTTCGCTGCCATAATAAAATCATTGCGATGCAGTCCAGAAATCGCGTGAGTCCACCAAGTAACGGTAACTTTCCCCCACTCGGTTAACAGTGCGGGGTGATGTCCTTCGGTTTCTGCTGCTTCGCCAACGCTGTTTGTAAAGGCGATCGCACTTTTGAAATCCGGGAATTTGTAGGTGCGTTCTATTTGGGGAATGCCATTTTTTTCGATCAAATTCCAGTCGGGAATTTGAGGTTTTAGCTGGACAATTTCGTAAGCTGTGAGGCGGGGAGAGTTTGGGCGGCAGGCAGCACAGCGTTCTTTTGCTAAAGATTCCATAAATTGCTTGTTAGCGATCGGATGCTAAAAGATATTATAAACATTTCTAATGTGGATTGTTTTGGATGGGCAACTGTCATTTAGGATTGACATCTTGCACCATTTTCAATAAGCTTTTTATGGGCGGGTAGGCTGCCCAACCCTACTACCCACAAGAAATTCACTCTTTGTGGAACAGGCCGGAAAGCCTATTCTTGAGAATGGTACAAGGCAGAAATTGCGATCGAAAGCCTTCATAAAACAGATGAGCAATCCTTTAAAATTTCGGGAAATTATCGTTCACCGTGGAATCGGTTGACCGATAATATCAGGAAGGGACGGGTTGATTTGGCTATCTTGCTGAGATTGTAAACGTTGGTGAACCCGCCCCTCCAAGTGCGATCAACCGATAATTTTCTTAATCAAATCCAACTTACCTTTATAGGGAGCGTACCGCCATTTTAAGTCAAGTAAAAATGACTTTTGCAGCACGCTTTTTTGATGCGAAAAGGTGTCAAAACTTGCTTTGGCGTGATAGCTACCGATGCCGCTGTCGCCAACTCCGCCAAAAGGTAAATCTTTTACCCCCACTTGCATAACCGTGTCGTTGAGACAAACTCCCCCCGAAGAAGTTTCCCTCAAAACTCGCTCTTGTTTCTCTTTATTTTTGGAGAACAAATACAAAGCTAAAGGTTTGGGACGGGCGTTTATTTGGGCGATCGCCTCTCCGAAATCATCATACTCCAAAACTGGCAAAATCGGCCCAAAAATCTCATCCTGCATCACAGGCGAATCCCAGGAAACATTATCTATAACTGTCGGTGCAATATATCTATCTTCCGGCTTAACTTTCCCGCCGACAACAATTTCTCCGTCTTTAATAAACGCACTCAAACGTTCCAATTGCGGCTGATTGATAATTCGGGAATAGTCGGGACTTTTCTGCGGGTCGTCGCCGTAAAATTCGTGAATTGCTGTTTTAATTGCCTGCATCAAATCTGGTTTAACTTTTTTATCAACTAACAGGTAATCTGGAGCGATGCAAGTTTGTCCGGCATTGAGGAATTTGCCCCACGCAATGCGTTTTGCGGTGTATTCAATCTGAATGTCTGAGTCTACAATGCAAGGACTTTTGCCGCCTAATTCCAAGGTTACAGGTGTCAGGTGTTTAGCGGCAGCTTCCATGACAATTCGACCGATTTTAGTGCCTCCGGTAAAGAAGATGTGGTCGAATTTTTCGGCTAGCAATTGTTGGCTGATTTCCACGCCTCCTTCGACGGCGGCTACGTAGGCGGGATCGAAGGTTTTGGATATCATGTCGGCGATAACTTCGGAGGTGTGTGAGGCGATTTCCGAAGGTTTGAGAAGTGCACAGTTGCCGGCGGCGATCGCCCCGACTAAAGGTGATATCATTAACTGAAACGGGTAATTCCAAGGCCCGATGATTAACACTACGCCCAAAGGTTCAGGGTAAATGCGGGCCGATGCTGGGAATTGATCTATCGAAGCAGGCACTTTTCTCGGCTTTACCCATGATTTGAGGTTTTTGAGGGCATAATTAACTTCGGCAATCGATGCGATTTCAAGATAAGCCTCGAATTCCGGCCGACCCAGGTCTGCCTTGACAGCATCGACTATTCGTGATTGATTAAGTTCGATCGCACTTTTAAGTTTTTTCAGTTGTTCTATCCGAAAATCCACATCTTTCGTTTTCCCAGTCGCAAAAAATTGCCGCTGCTGCTGGATAATATCGCTGACGCTGATTACCATTTTTTGTCCTCCATGTCTATAAATAAATGTTACAACAGTAAAAGGAAAGTCGGGTAAAGTGCGGGTGTAAAAAAGATCTACTCGTTGCGGGCCGGAAAAATTAGGATGATTGAACCGCGAAGACGCGAAGAACACGAAGGAAGAATTAGGAAGAGGAAGAGAAGAAGTAGGTATCTTGCGAGATGTCAGAGGTGCGAATCCTAAAATCTTCGCAGTAGTTGCGAATTTTGCCTTTACAAATGATTGACAAATGCTATAAATTAGAAGCTGATAATTGTGTCACTAAAAAATGAGTTCGCTTATGAAAATATCTAAGAACGATTTTTTTTTCTATTCCTGCTGGCTGCTTTGCTTGCTTGCAGTAGCAGGATGTACCTCTAAGCCCGAAAAGCAAGCTAAGCCCCAAAAGCAAGTTGTCATCTGCTCGAAAGACTTTACCGAACAAATCATCCTCGCAGAAATTTTAGCACAGCACATCGAAGCTAAAACAGATATCAAAGTAGAACGAGAACTGAATCTCGGAGGTTCGCTTTGCCATCAATCCCTAACAGCAGGTAAAATCGATTTGTACGTCGAATACACGGGTACTGCTTACGCAAACTTGCTCAAACAAAAACCGATTTCTGACCCCAAAAAAGTCCTCGACTACCTCAAACAAGAATATCCCAAACAGTTTAAAGCAGAATGGACGGAACCGCTGGGATTTAATAACAGTTTTGCGATTATTGTGCGGGGAGACGATGCCAAAAAACTTAATTTACAAACTCTCTCGCAACTTGGGAAAGCTGCACCTAACCTCCGGGCTGGTTTCGGCCCAGAATTTAACGAGAGAGAAGATGGATTTCCCGGATTAGCTAAAACTTACGGGATTAAGTTTCGAGAACAACCGAAGGAATTGGTGTTAGGATTGCTTTACCAAGCGCTGCAACAAAAAGAAGTAGATGTGATTGCTGGCAATACGACTGATGGTTTGATTCAAAGTTTAGGTTTAGTAGTTCTCAAAGATGACAAGGGCTATTTCCCACCCTACGAAGCAGTTCCGGTTGTGCGATCGCAAATTTTGGCACAATACCCAGAATTGCGTCAAGTTATCGCAGAATTGGGCGGCAAAATCTCCGAGGAAGATATGCGGAAACTCAACTATCAAGTTGACGGGGAACAGCAGGAAGCCGGACAAGTGGCGCAGGAGTTTTTGCAGCAAAAGTTGGGCGTGTCAAAGCCAGTCGCTCCTGCGAAATAAAGGGTTTCATTGTTCTGCCTGTTTGCTGAACCGTATTGTGGTTAGCTATACTATTAGTTAGACTCGTATAAATAAATGAAGGTATAAAGCTATGACAACTGTCAAAACTGCTATCTCATTGCCAGCATCTTTATTTGAACAAGCCGAAACATTAGCTGGCGAAATGCAAATTTCGCAGAGTTTTTTGATCGAAATAGCCCTTGAAGAATTTATCCGCCGCCGCGAAAATCAACAACTGTTAGAAAAAATTAATGCTGCTTGCGAAGCACCTCTCTCTGAAGAAGAACAAGTTTTGCTTCGCAAGATGAGTCGCTCTCATCGCAGGCTGGTGGAAGGCGAATGGTAATAAATCAAGGTGATATTTTTTGGGTTGAACTTGATGAGCCTTCTGGTTCAGAACCCGGTTATCTCCATCCCCATGTAATCATTCAGAACAATTTATTCAATCGTTCCCGCATTAATACGGTTGTTGTTTGTGTGCTTACTTCAAATCTCCGACGGGCTAATTCACCAGGAAATGTCCTGTTAGAAGCCGGAGAAGCTGATTTACCAGAACAAAGTGTTGTTAACGTCTCGCAGATTTTGACGATCGATAAATCTCAGTTAGGTGAGAAAATTGGCACACTGTCGGCCGAGCGAGTTCGTCAAATTATTGATGGAATTATGCTGGTAGTTGAACCACGCGAAGCTGAGTAAAACTTTCCTTACCATTTTAAATTTCATGGGGCTTAACCTCTCCTCAGCTAGTCATAAGGTGCGCGGCGCGCACCCTACAATACACTTAGGCTTTCTTCTTAAGTCCCTTCACTTAGCCTCCGCAAATTCAAAATATCGCTCATCTTTTTAATTTGCATACAAGTCCGCTCGAACTGTTGTTTATCCTGGATATCCATGCACAAGTCAATTAATGCAGGCAATCCGGGATAGGTTTTGACTTGAGCGCTGCGGACGTTTACTTGGTTGTCCTTCAAATGCGATAAAACATCATTGAGAACTCCCACTCGATCGAGGGCTTCAATTTGAATGTTAACCGGATAAGTGTTGGGTCGAGATTCATTGCGGTTGCTGGAATTCCAACTCACAGGAACCAAGCGATCCCCAGGCACGTTCTCAACATTTGAACATCCTTGCCGGTGAATCGAAATTCCGCGAGTACGAGTCACCACTCCAATAATTGATTCCCCAGGAATTGGACAGCAACAGCCGGATAAATGGTAGAGCAATCCCTCTACACCTGCGATCGGCGATTTGCTCGGAGACGAACTCGGTACTGGTTTCGGTGCCGTCGATGCAGGTATTAGCTGGGGCAATTCCTGCCCTCCTGCGGGAGCAGATTCAATTTTTTGCTGCACTTTTACTAAATCTCGCAGTCGATTTACTACGAGATTTAGGGTGACTTCGCCGTAGCCCAAACCGGCGATTAAATCTTCGACGCTGTGGTAGTTGCAGCGCTGAGCCACCGATTGCATGGGTTCAGATTTCAGCAAAGATTCTAAGCCGTTTTTACCTAATTCTTTTTCCAACAATTCCCGCCCGCGAGCGAGATTTTCATCTCGGTGCGATCGCTTCAACCACTGGCGAATTCGGTTTTTGGCTCCGTTTGTCTTGACAAAATTCAGCCAGTCGGAACTCGGATGACCATTTTTTTGGGTCAAGATTTCTACAATATCGCCGTTCTTTAAAACCTTGTCTAGTGTTACCATTCGCCCGTTGACTCTCGCACCGGTGCAGTGATTGCCAATTTCTGTGTGAATGCGGTAAGCAAAATCTACGGGAGTTGATCCGCTATTGAGAGCAATCACGTCTCCGTTAGGAGTAAAAACGTAAATATCTTCGTCGAATAAGTTGTCCTTAATGCTTTGTAAATATTCGCGATCGTCTTTCAGGTCGCTTTGCCATTCTAGGAGTTGTCGCAGCCAAGTAAATTTTTCGTCGTCGCCAGTGACTGTTGTGTTAGAACCGCCAGTTTCTTTGTATTTCCAGTGGGCGGCAATGCCGTATTCTGCAATGTGGTGCATTGCTACGGTGCGAATTTGCACTTCGATGGGGCGGCCGCTGGTTCCGATTACTCCGGTGTGCAAAGATTGATAGCGGTTGGCTTTTGGTAAACCGATATAATCTTTAAAGCGGCCGGGAATTGGGCGGAAAGAATCGTGGACGATCGCCAAAGCCCGATAACAGTCATCATTGCTTTCTACTATGATCCGCACCGCCGCAATATCGTATACTTGCTTAAACCCTTTTTGGCGGCGCTGCATCTTCGAGTAAATCCCGTACAAATGTTTGGGACGGCCGCTAACTTCATAGCATTTAATGCCTAAATTGTCAAGCCTTTCTCGCAAACAATCTGTGACTTCTGCGAGTTGAGTTTCTCGATCGGCCCGCTTCTCGGCCACCAATTCCTGAATTTCTCGGTAAGCTTCAGGTTCCAGGTATTTAAAGGCTAAATCTTCCAATTCCCACTTAAAGCGGCCAATACCCAAACGGTTCGCTAGGGGAGCAAAAATATCTCGGGTTTCTAGGGCAATACTGCGCTGCTTTTCTTCGGACAAATGCTCCAAAGTCCTCATGTTGTGCAGCCGATCTGCGAGTTTGACGACAATAACGCGAATATCTTTAGCCATTGCTAGGAACATTCGGCGGAAATTTTCCGCAAGGCGCTCTGTTTTGCTGGAAAAATTAAACTTAGAAAGCTTGGTGACACCTTCAACCAACTGTCGCACTTCGGCGCCGAACCGCTGTTCTATTTCTTCGAGAGTAATATCTGTATCTTCAACAATGTCGTGGAGGAAGCCGGCGGCAATCATGACGTTGTTACCGCCCATATACCGGAGTATTCCAGCGACAGCTACCGGATGGCAAATGTAAGGTTCTCCCGACTTGCGGTATTGTCCTTCGTGCAAGTCGCGGGCAAATTCAAAGGCCCGACAAATTAAGCTGTCGTCCGTCGAACAATTCGGGTTAGCGCCCCCATCAGGCTGCGATCGAGTATTCAGGCATTCTTGCAGCCAGTCGGGAACTACAGCAGGATCGATCGAAGGAGAGGGAGTCAGAGTGTTCGCGTTCATGGGGTACACCTTTAAAACTTAGAAATACAAATGGTTAAAAGCCGGTTTCCGGTTGAATTGCCGAAATTATGTGTTTAGCTATACTAAACTAATTGAATGCCACAATTTGCAATTCAAAAAAATAGTCGATTTTTCTCAAACTATACCTATCGAATTCCGAGTCGCCGCCCCTCGCAGGTAGGAAAATATAGTGACACCACTGCCGCCGCCGCAGTCTGTCGATCGAGGAAAATCGGGTAAAATTACCATATTTTGGCGGTAGCCGTTGAGGTTGCGGGCGATCGGCATTTACCGGCAACGCTAAACTAAAAGCAGCAGCCAGAAGGGTAGAGTCAGGGCAGGAAATCAAAAAAAGTTCTCACAAAACAGGGAATTGCTCCAAAAACCCCCTGGCTTCCCTCCATATGAGCAAACTTAAGTAAGTATCTACTTTGATTATAAATACAAATTTGTTTACAAAATCATGATATTGTCCGAAGACCGCCGCCAGTGCTACCAAGAATTACAGCAAGCACTAGAACAATTACAAAGAACTGCTGCACAGGATAATCTGGATCGGGCCGCGCTGGCGATCGAATACACAAAAGTGCAACAATTTTTCGGAAACCAAATTATGAGAGCCGAAAGCGATGAGTTAGACGCCTCAGAAACACCCCCAGAGCAGTCCTATTTGACGGAAATTCACAAGCAACTGCGGTTATTGGGGACAGATGTCACGTTTTTGCAAGCGTCGCGCCAGCCAGCGACAGCAAAGGCGAGGCAAACTGCGGCGATCGCGCGGCTTAACACGCTAATTGGCTACTGTGGCGCGCTGCTGCAAAAAAATTCTGGTTCTTGAGGGCCCGCCCAGATACAGAATTAATAATTGAATTAACAGGGAATTAATAAGGCAAGGAGAAATAAAGCGGTGGAATGTCCAAAATGTAAACATCCCAATTTAGAAGGCGGTACCTTAGCCGGCCGTATGTCCGTGCAGTGGTGCCCCAACTGTTACGGTATCTGGATTCCAGGCAGAGAATACGAAGCTTGGCAAAAAGAGCAAAGCCAGTGGTACAACAAATCCGAGAAGCCTGATGCGACAGCGACTCTCGGCATAGAATTCACCCCGTCTGTCTACGACAGCAAAGCAGCGCTGTGTCCCGAAGACGGTCACTATCTGTCGCGGGCGAAAGTTCCTTTCAGCAGAGTGCCCTTTTACATAGAGCGCTGTATGTTGTGCGGGGGCATTTGGTGCGATAACGGCGAGTGGGACATTCTCGAAAGTCTGGGATTCCACACCGAGATTGACAAGATGTTTTCTCCGAATTGGCAAGCTAAGGCCCGCGTGCAAGAACTCGCCTCTCGGGAACGTCAAGTGCTGACTGAGAAGCTGGGGCCGGATATCGCCGGATATGTGTTGGAACTCGCGGAAGTTTTAGCAGACCATCCTCACGCAGATTGTGCCGCGACTTACATACTGCGAAGAGCTGAGTTGAAGCGAAAGGAAATTTAGTCATTAGTCATTAGTCATTAGTCATTAGTCATTAGTTATTGGTTATTTGTGATTGAACATTTAAACAATAACAACTACTAACTACTCACCAATAACAACTACTAAGGACCGATCGCTGACAACTAAAAACTGAGCGGTTCACCTAAGAAAATAGAATACCCAGATACCAGACTTCTTCAAGAAGTCGGGTATCTAACAGAAACTATGTGTCAGGCGCAAGTGTTACGAAGCATCTCGCTCGATTCCCTCGAACGCAGGGTCGGGCAACCAAGAGTGAATGACAGAATTACTTTTAAATGCGTAAGTCCTAGTTTAATTAGGTTGACCTAATACAACCAATAACCAATAACCAATAACCAATAACATCTGACTAAGGACTAATAACTAATGACTAATGACTCTTCTCTATTTTCCGTTGACAATCTGCGAGTAGCTTATCCTCAGCGGCGCGGGCAATCCGGTTGGGCCGTTGACGGGGTTTCCCTGACGCTGAAACCGGGGGAAAAGCTCGGATTAGTTGGGGAGTCTGGGTGCGGTAAGTCAACTTTGGGAAGGGCGGCGATGCGGTTGCTGCCGGATTCAACGCTGATTGAGGGGCGAGTTAGTTTTGCTGGAGAGTCGGTGTTTGATATGAATGCTTCGCGGCTGAGACGGTTTCGGGGCGAAGCTGTAGCGTTGATTTTTCAAGATCCGATGACTCGTCTCGATCCTTTGATGACTGTAGGAGAACATTGCATCGAGACTTTGCAAGCTCACAGACCGAATTTGGATCGCAAGCAAGCTAAGAAACGGGCGATCGAAACTCTGGAAGCTGTGAAAATTCCCGCGTCTCGCTGGTCGCAATTTCCCCACGAATTTAGCGGCGGAATGCGGCAAAGAGTAGCCATTGCTTTGGCTCTTTTGCTCGATCCTAAATTAATTGTGGCGGACGAACCGACTACAAGTTTGGACGTAACTGTAGCTGCCCAGATTTTGCAGGAATTAACCAGACTTTGCGAGGAACGGGGAACGGCTATTTTGTTGATTTCTCACGATTTAGCGATGGTGGCTGAGTATTGCGATCGCATTGCGGTGATGTACGGCGGTAAAGTCGTAGAAACAGGGCCGGTGCAAAACGTTTTTGAAAAGCCGCAGCACGAATATACTCGATCGCTCCTCAAAGCAGCTTTGCACATTCAAGCCGATTCTGACAAAGGGTTAGCATTCGAGGAAATCAGGACTGAAGTCGTTACTGCAAACTCAACAAATTCGCCTCTTTTGACCGTAACGAATTTGCAGCAACACTACAGTTTAGAAAGCAATTTATTAGATCAGTTGTTTTCCAGGAATCGCCAGGTAATTAAAGCAGTAGACGGCGTTAGTTTAGAGCTACAACGGGGAGAAACCCTAGGGCTGGTGGGGGAGTCCGGCTGCGGGAAAAGTACGTTGTCACGCACGATTTTGCAGCTAATTACCGCCACGGGTGGCAAAGTTGAATTTCAAGGAATAGATATCACTGCCCTGAACAGGGATGCTGTGAGGAAGCACCGCCGCGAAATGCAAATGATATTTCAAGACCCCCACGCTTGCCTGAATCCGATGATGACTGTCGGGCAAAGTATTGCTGACCCTTTGTTTATTCACAAATTAGCTAATGGCAGCGAAGCTAAAAAACAAGTAATTCAAATGTTAGAGCGGGTGGGTTTAAGTCCAGGGGAGGATTTCTTTCGTCGCTATCCGGGGGAATTGTCAGGAGGACAACAGCAGCGAGTTTCGATCGCCCGCGCTTTGATTACTCGACCGCAACTGATAATTTGCGACGAACCTGTGAGTATGCTGGATGCCAGCGTGCAGACTCAAGTTTTAGAGCTGATGTTGGAGTTGAAGCAGGAATTTAATTTGACTTATCTGTTTATTACGCACGATTTGTGGGTGGCGAGATTTTTTTGCGATCGTATTGCGGTAATGAATGCGGGAAAAATTGTTGAAATCGGTAAGACTAGGGATATTTTTACTAATCCGCAGCACCCTTATACTCAGCAATTATTGCAGGCAGCTCCTTTACTGGCTCGAACTCAATAGAAAGGTATAAAATTGGGGCCATCTAATTTCTGTCAGGGGCTTCTAGATGGATTTCGGAAATTTCCGGTTAAATTGGTTAAAGTGAAGGGATACTTTTCAAATCATTCCACCGACACCAAGCACGATATGGCAGAATCTGACCTAGGCAGTTTTGCGGTGGCACCCGAAGCCTCATTCGCGATCGCACAAGATGAAGACACCGAGATCGATCGTCCGACGGTAACTCGATCGTCAGCATACAACAACTGGTCTGCCGACGATCCAGTGGGAGCTTTGTTCAAGGAAATGGCTCGGTATCCTCTACTGACAGCAGCCGAAGAAGTAGAGTTGGCGCGCCGCGTTCAAGAATTGGTAGCCCTGGATGAACTAGAACAGCGTTTGCAGCAGGAATTGGACAGAGTGCCGACAAAAGCTGAACTCGCAGCGGCTTTGGGAGTGAGCGAAACTCAACTGCAACAGCTTCGCCACCAGTGTCAGTCGGCGAAACGGAAAATGATCAGCTCGAATTTGCGCTTGGTGGTTTCGATTGCCAAACGCTATCTTAATCGGGGCGTGCCTTTTCTCGATTTAATTCAGGAAGGGGCTTTGGGTTTGAATCGGGCAGCCGAAAAGTTCGATCCGGAGAAGGGTTACAAGTTTTCTACCTATGCCTATTGGTGGATTCGCCAAGGAATTACCCGGACAATTGCCAATCAAGGGCGGACGATTCGCTTGCCTGTTCACATTGTCGAACAGTTAAATAAACTCAAAAAAGTTTATCGAGATTTGAAGCGTTCTCTTCAACGCAATCCAAGTGAAACTGAACTTGCTAAAGAAATGCAAGTTAGTTGCGAACAGCTTCGCTACCTCCAGCAAGTACGTCGGCAATCTTTGTCTCTCAACCACCGCATCGGCTCAGAAGAAAGTTCGGAACTTTTGGATGTTCTCGAAGATAACGCGACGCAATCTCCCGAAGCTCAGATGAATGAGATGATGATGCGCCAAGATATTTTGGAGGTATTGGACAGTATTTTGACTGAGCGGGAAAAAGAGATTGTTGCTATGCGTTACGGTTTGCTGACCGGCGAACCTTACACTTTAGAAGAGGTCAGCAGTTTGTTCAATTTGTCCCGCGAACGAGTCCGTCAAATCCAAAATAAGGCAATGCGAAAGCTGCGCCGCCCTCAAGTGACGGAACGATTGAAGGGCTGGTTGAAATAAGCTAAAAAACATTGAGTTGGCATTTTGAAAAATCTTAAAATTATTGTGATGTGGCACTGCGAGGCCACCGTAAATATGCTGGTTTAATGTGGAAAAAATTAATTAAAAATTACAAATTAAAAATGTCTTGATGTGGTATTTTTAATTGTTGATTGTCGCGTACTACTTACTTATTTATGTCTTCTGAGGTAATTTTGCGTCCAGCTACGCGCGCCGACGTGCCGGTGCTGTTTGATTTGATTAAAGCTTTAGCTGAGTACGAAAAATTATCTCATGCCGTTACTGGCAATGCGGTTGATTTGGAGAATCATTTGTTTGGCGATCGACCTTTTGCTGAAGCGATTTTAGCCGAGTGTGAAGGTCGAGTTGTGGGCTGGGCGCTGTTTTTTTACAATTATTCTACTTTTTTGACTCAGCCGGGAATTTATTTGGAAGATTTGTTCGTGGTGCCTGAGTTTCGAGGGCGGGGAATTGGCAAATCTTTGATAGTTTATTTAGCGCAGTTGACGGTTGAAAGGGGCTGCGGGCGTTTGGAATGGAGCGTTTTGGATTGGAATGAATTGGCGATCGGATTTTACAAGGGTATCGGTGCTGATGTGATGCCCGACTGGCGGATTTGCCGGGTTGCGGGCGAGTCTTTGGCAACTTTGGCGAAGTAATTCAGGCGTGTGGAACAGGCATCTTGCCTGTGTGTGGAACAGGCATCTTGCCTGTGTGTGGAACAGGCATCTTGCCTGTGTGTGGAACAGGCATCTTGCCTGTGTGTAGAACAGGCATCTTGCCTGTGTGTGTGGAACAGGCATCTTGCCTGTGTGTGTGGAACAGGCATCTTGCCTGTTAACCTAAAATGCCGCACTGGGGTTAATTAATACCGACCTAATTAATTGACAAAAATATAGGAAAATTTAGATAAGAGTTAAGTTAATTGGGAGAGTAGATCGTGATTATTTGGGTAAACGAGCAAATCGATCCATCGGGCATTCTTTATTCTTGTATTGCTTGTTGCGATGAGACTCAAGCGAAGGATTGCCACGAATCTTTTGAGAAGAATTTGACGGCCGAGCAAAAACAGCAGGGCTGGGTTGCTACCTTGCGGACTGTTAGTTCTTGGGATGAGGTGCCTGTTAATGCTTTGAAATTGAATTAATGAGTGCAAATCATCAGCAGCTTTAGTCTTCCCCTGTTTCCGTGGGATCGCAGTGGCAGGAAAACGTGGGAAATCTGTTCGTCCAAGGCAAGATAGCTCGATCGCACATTGATCAAATTAACAGAGGTTTGGTGAATCTGAAGCTAAAAAGCTGCCAGCATTTGGGGCTGCCAGTCTGAGGATTGTGCCCTGGAAGCTGCGGGAATTTGTGCGGAAATTTTCGGGCCTGCTGTGCTGCGAACACGCTAGGACGAAAAAGCGTGCAAGTGCGATCCTCTTCGAGGGTTCCGCTAACGACAATTCGCATTTATTAAACGGATTTTAGCATTACTATTAATAGATAGAGGCATTTCCAATTGTCTAGTTAAATTTTTATGATTGAAACCTTATTTCACGCTTATACGCCTCTAGTTATCTGGACGGGCTTAGGACTGCTGCTATTTCGGTACATCCCAGTTGATTTTCCCAAGCTGCTGAGCCACTTTCTTTTCTGGATTGGGATACCGCTGCAAATTCTAGTTTTAGCCCGTCAGAGCGATTTTTCGGGTGCTGTGGGATTCACGCCAGCGATCGCCATATTCGTGTTATTTCTGAGTACGAGTTTTGCTTGGCTGACTTGGGTATTATTGCGTAGGCTGAGTGCGGCCCACATCAAAAAGCCCTTTTTTCAGGGCAAAAATTCTCTGGTAAATTTATTTTTATTAAATTTTAATTCCCTGAAGCGATCGAGCGAAGGGAGTTTTATCCTAGCTGCGATGTTAGGGAATACGGGCTTTGTTGGATTAGCAATCACCCCGTCTATCATCAGCACCGATAACAGCAACTGGGCTGTCTTGTACAGCGTCACTAACAATGTTATTGGAACTTATTGTTTCGGTGTATTTATTGCTAGCTATTTCGGGAACTCCGAGCAAAAAAATCACTGGTGGACTCAGATACGGGATGTGCTGACAGTTCCCGCCCTGTGGGCGTTTTTAATTGGTTTTTATACTAGAAACATCCCCCTGCCCGAAACAGTGGAATCGGGATTGCAGGTAGCTGTTTGGGTGGTAATTGCCAGTGCTTTGCTGCTGGTTGGCATCCGGCTGAGGTCTATTAAGAAATGGGAAAGTTTTGAACTGGCGTTAATCCCGTCGCTGTTAAAAGTGGTAATTGTGCCGGTGCTAATCGGATTGGGTGCTAGTTATTTCGGATTGAGCGGCGATCCGAGGTTCGTGTTGGTGTTGATGTCGGGAACGCCCACAGCTCTTTCCGTGCTGATTTTAGCAGAAGTCTACGAGCTCGATCGCGATTTGTTAGCTAGCAGCATCGCCATCACTTCTGTCGGGTTGCTGTTGATGCTTCCGCTGTGGTTAGCTGGGTTTAGTTAATATTAGCTAAAGTTTCAAATCTGATTGCTCTAAAATTTCGCAGTACAATGAACAATAACTGCACGGAAAAGACGATGAACGAGACAATAACTGCTACTGGCCTGCCTCCTGCATTCCCCGACCATACCCAATTGCCCGACGAAGACGGTACATTTGTAAAAAATTTTCAGGAGCATCCTCAGAGCATCATTCTGACAGATTCTATCGGGCCGGTTGTAGAGCGGCTGCATCCAGACGGACAATATGCGATCGGGCAAGATTGCTGCATTTACTGGCGAGAAACTGAACCGCCAGAACGAGGTGCAGAAGCACCGGATTGGTTTTACGTGCCGAATGTACCGGCAACACTCGATGGTTTTCGCCGTTCTTATGTACTGTGGCGAGAACACATGGCTCCGTTCATTGCTTTAGAATTTGCTAGCGGTAATGGAGAGGAAGAGCGCGATTCCCTTCGGGATAGCTTCGCTTCACGTACTCCGCTTTCTGTGGCGGCCGACGGTACAACAACTAAACCCGGTAAGTTTTGGGTGTACGAGAGAATTATCCGCATTCCTTACTACGGCATTTATGAAATGAAAACGGGCAATTTAGAGGTCTATCACCTGATAGATTTTGTGTATCGAAGGATGCAGCCAAACGCACGCGGTCACTATCCGATTCCTGTACTAGATGTAGAATTGGGACTGTGGCAGGGAAGCTATCAAAATCAAGAACTGCTTTGGCTGCGGTGGTGGGATTCGCAGGGGAATTTGCTGTTAACTGGCTCCGAACAAGTTGAAATTGAGCGGGTTCTGGTCGAACAAGAACGGGAAAGAGCCGAACAAGAACGGGAAAGAGCCGAACAAGCAGAGCGAAAACTCGCCCAGTTAGCCGATCGACTGCGAGCAATGGGAATCGATCCCGATGCTGAGGATTGATATCAAATTCCCCAAACTCTCTCTGTAGCGCGAGCATCCCGCACCCGATCTTTTATAATCACAAAAAACAAAGCTGATGGAAACTAAACCACCTCTACCGCCCTTTACGTTAGAAACGGCTAAAGCCAAAGTTCAAGCTGCTGAAGATGCCTGGAATACCCGCGATCCAGAACGAGTAGCCTTAGCTTATACGGAAGATTCTCAGTGGCGAAACCGTGCCGAATTCTTCAGCGGACGGGAAGAAATCAAGGCTTTTTTAAGACGAAAATGGGCAAAGGAATTAGATTACCGTTTAAAGAAAGAACTGTGGAGTTTTACAGAGAATCGGATTTCTGTTCGCTTCGAGTATGAGTGGCACGATGATTCTGGCTACTGGTATCGCGCCTATGGTAATGAACAGTGGGAATTTGCCGAAAATGGGTTAATGCGAAGACGTGAAGCTAGCATTAATGATGTTCCCATTCAAGAGTCTGAACGAAAGTTTCGATAGGAGTTATCTGTGAGTTGCTAGAGGCATAAACCTGGTTTTTTAGGAATAAAATATGCAGGTTTGTAGTCAGGACTTGAGTCATGATTGACTAAACGCCCGAAAGACGAATAAAGTCCTCACTACGAACGAAAGGTTTGTAGTAAGGACTTGAGTCATGATTAGACTGAAGTTCCCCCCGTAGAAATACTGACAGGTGGGTTAAAACCCTTGTGCTGCTTTGTGTTTCAGCTTATGAACCAGAAAACACGTACCCATGTAAGACTTGCCATCAAAAAGCAATCGCCCTATAATGGCATCAGACACTCGATCGGATGAAACCCCCGCTACATATGCGTTTCAGCGATTGTACCCATGTACGGTGGCTCTAAAATGCTTAGAAGTCGCACAGTGAGACAGTTTCAAGTTTTTGCCAGGGGGGAACTTCAGTTTAGAGCGCTGAAAATCCTTATTCGCCAGCCTCAACGATTTACAAAATGAAAAATTCTCTATCTCAAATTTTAATTTTGGATACTGTCACCCTAATATTAGTTTTCGGTTTCCTGTAGCTAGCTGCGATCGACCCCAGTACACGATCGGCATTTGGCAACCTAACGTTAGAACTCACCCGCAACCGGAAGCGCAGGTAGCTTGCGACCAAAGACTGTAGGTTGTCGGTGTGCAGCGACTTGTTAGCCCGTTGTTGACCGCTCTTAGCGTGATGGACAGCGAATGGAGCGTGTGAAGCCGTCACGCCCATCAACATCAATTGTATTGTTGTTAACTACACGATAACTTGGGTCGCCGACTATGGGACTATTGGACCGATAAGTACCTGGCACAAAGCACCCACCAGGGCCACAAAACGAAATTGAGTAGAGACCTTTCCCTGCAGGAGCAATTGCTAACCCCCAGGGATTGGAGCAATCGCCATATTTCCAGAAACCAGCAAGTGGATGCGATTGCGAAGGAACAGCCAGTTTCTCCGCGATGTGATCTAGGTCATGGCGAGAAGTGAGGCGGGTTTGTGTGATAGGTGATGTCGGGGCTGGTGGTTTGATGTCGCTAATTTGATTCTTATCGAGGTCGAGCGCAGCCAAGTTAGTCAAGGATGCTAGCGGTTTGATGTCGCTGATTTGATTGTTGTAGAGGGAGAGTACAGTTAGGTTAGTCAAGGATGCTAGCGGTTTGATGTCGCTAATTTGATTGTTGTAGAGAGAGAGCAAAGCCAGGTTAGTCAAGGATGCGAGCGGTTTGATGTCGCTGATTAGATTGTTTTCGAGGTAGAGCTCGGTCAGATGAGTCAAAGATGCTAGCGGTTTGATGTCCTTGATCTGATTGCCATCGAGGGCGAGCCGATTCAGTTTAGTCAAGGATGCTAGCGGTTTGATGTCCTTGATTGGATTTTTGTCAAGGTTGAGCCAACTCAGTTTAGTCAAGGATACTAGCGGTTCGATGTCGCTGATTTGATTGCTGCTGAGGGAGAGGAAAGTCAGGTTAGTCAAGGATGCTAGCGGTTTGATGTCCCCGATCTGATTGCTGTCGAGAGAGAGGAAAGTCAGGTTAGTCAAGGATGCTAGTGGTTTGATGTTCCCAATCTGATTGCTGTCGAGGGAGAGCTCCGTCAGGTTAGTCAAGGATGTTAGCGGTTCGATGTCCTTGATTTGATTGTTGTCGAGGGTAAGTCGCGTGAGACTCGAAAGTTGTCGATCGGCCGCCTCGCACTCAGTAGTTTCCGCTTTCTCCAACAACACCTCAACAGTATGTTTAGTTTCAGGACTCAAAGAAGCCTTTTCGCGACACCAATCAGCAAATGTCCGTCCACTATCGCCCGGTTGTTTCTGCACGACCCATGAGGAAGGTGCATTTCCACTATTTTGCGACTGACTCGATACCACCAACATGAAAACAAGGGCTAATGAAATCATAGGGAATAACCTCTGTAGATTTTTATATATTTCCCCATTTAGGATTTGAAAGTGCAGAGGGTATGTCAGGAAATGTCATTTTCCCGCCTAAAGCTTTTTAGAGATGTTTGAGGCTGTAAATCAGGAAATACGGATTGTACCTTAAACATTACCACCGCTGCCTAAATTACACCCTAGTTACTAAAGATATTGACATTGCTGATTTACGGTATGAAAAGCTAAATAGGCCCGTCATAGAAACCAGTATCGACAAAGCTTGAGGATTTTCAAATTATTTTTTTCATACCATGGTTAAGTAACGCCGATGTACGTGGAAATCTGGGGTTCTGAGACACTTTTTTCCCGCTCCTTAGCCACTGGTAATCAGCACTAACGATCGCAAACAGTCGTTGGATGTGCGCTCATCGCTTTCGTCGGGTAGAGGCTCGGTTTTTGAGCTGTGGCGGTGTCTTGTCGCTATAGGTAAATGGTAGCCCTTTGCGGCTTTTTAATCTCTCCTCCAACCATTTTGGTTTCTCGCTAAACGAGATCGACATCGTACCATCTGGAGAAACGCGATACAGCCATTTTGCCCCCGGACAAATAGACGACTTCATATCGGGAACCGATGCCGGCCATTTTCCGGTTTTGGCTGCTAGTGCTTTGACTTGCAAAATTTTCTGAGTCAGTTCCAAATCCAGCATAGATTTGGCTCCTTTACTGGTTTGGTTGGATACATCTGTAGATGTCCTACCTATATAATTCCACCACGCAAAGTCATTTACGGTGACTGAATCAGAAGCGCAAAAATTGTGCTGACGAGATGCTGCCAGCGATCGTTTATAGGCGTGATAAGTATCGATCGCACAAAAGCGAACATAAGGTTTGATCACCGGCTTGAACCATACCAAGACATGAGAGAAAGTCCAGTCTAAGATTTTTTCTTCTAAAGTTAAATTTGAAGTTAAACTTGAGAAATACTTCCCTTGAATTAGTGAAAGCATTCCCCTATCACTAGAAGCGCCTATATCTTTTAGTATCGAAGAGTACGTGTCTAGTAGCGAAGACCACGAGTGTTTCCAAAGGAAGTCTTGCAAAAATTTGAACTGATACAAATATTCTCCCTGCAAGGATGTCAATATCGATTCGCGGTAATCGTGTTCCAGCAAGCGCTGCTGCCACTGGGCTGGAAGGCGATCGAGTTTCCGCATCACCCCTACTGTATATTTAGTCACAATCAAACCCACAAGTTGAGGGAGTAGGGAGGGGCTTTCTGTTGAAGACTGGTTGATTTTCCAGGATACTTCCAGCATTTCTGCTGCTGCTTCCGTCTGACCTTTACGGTATTTTTCTAGAATGTCTAGGGCTAACACTTGTTGAAAATTAACCTGCCATAAATAAGCGGGTCCGGGAGCCGTCATATCTCCTTCCAGCATCCGGCTAATATCTGTTCCCCAGTGCGGCACTTGATTATTTAAAACCTGCTGGCGAAGTTCTGCTAAAGCCGTTTGCTTGGAGGCGAGATAGCGCTGTAATTTCTCTGAAGGTGGATTTACGGTATCGTTTGGTTTGGCAATCTCAGCGTCTAGGTACTGGTGTAATTCTTGTCTGATTTCTTCAAATGCCTTTCGATCGCGCTCTGAAGATTTAAAATCAGCCCTAGACCCGATGGAGCGATCGACAGAAGAGAAACTTGCCCCGACTCCACCGATCCCCACTTTAGCGACGGACGCAGCCAACTTCAACGCCGCATCATTCGGCTCTGTTTTGGGAAACCGTTGGGCATATGCTGCTAAATCCTGCTCGATTTCTTTTTCCTGCACAGAGGCGATATAGTTGCCCCCCACAATCCAGACTGCCAGCAGTCCCGCCAACCCAACAACCGAACCACCTAGAAATTTGAGGTTCCGTCTGAACGATGGGTTTTGAATGTCCATAAACTCCTCCTTCGTGCGAGTACACCTGAAAATGAGGCGTTGCTGAATACAAGTATGAATTCAAGTTTTCGGAATGGTTATAAGCCAAGTAGAGTGAGTTTTGTAACATCAAGTGAAAAGTTGATTCATACGCCAGAATCAGCAACGCCTTACCTGTTTATCTTGCCCACTTTTTTTGGGCGAACGATCACACAACCAGGCCGTGTAACCTTTCTGCACTTATCCAGCAAGCCCTAAATACCTAACACGCCACACCCGAAGGCTCTAGCCGGATAGGTTCATATCCTGACCCAGGGCTTAAAACTGCTAAGGCTAGGCGGGGAAAAGCAAGATTGCGGGTATACACCAAACTCAGACAGGCATCTTGTAGGTTAAGGCTGACTTTTGCTTTTCTTCCAAAGTTTGATTAATTGTCGGAAATTCTTATTTTCAATGTCTGTTAGCACAATACTTCGGACAGTTTTATATCTAATCGAGTGTCCGAAATCCAGACTGGCTATATGGTGGACTATTATTTCAAAGTTTAAGTCCAGCCCTAAGTTTCCTAAGATGCGTTAAAAATGGCATGGCTGTCTCTGTAAGGCTTACAGGGCAGTTAAAAAACTGTCCGAAGTATTGAGCTGAGCAACGCCAGAAAATGATTGTTAAAAACATAAATTTAGCTAGGATGATTAGTATATTTATGTGGGGAGCCTCTGTTGGCTCCTTTATTGAATTTGAGCAGAAAACTACTGCAAAAGTGCATAAAAATTGCCTTTATCTGCGTGCATGGATGTAGTCTAAAAAGTAAAATCTAGGACGAAGCCAAAATCTCAGCCAAGTGTAAGCTCCTAGACCTAGTAGTGCTATCACTATTAAGGGTAAGCCCGCATAAAGTCGCAATTCATCAGGAAAGAGAGCAACAGCGCAAACAGCAATCACAAAGTAGCCTAAAAGCAATGCTTGTAAGCGTTGCACGACCAAAAGTGCTTTTCGACAGCTACTACAATGTTGGGTGTGTTGTTTGTAGCGATCGAGGATTTGTTGGCGATCGTTATTGATATTCCGTGTCTGTGGAACATTGATTCCAACTTCGCTCCAGGGGAGTTGTCCGTCACAATAGCGGTCAAACCACTTCCTAAACTCAATTACGAAACGGTCTGCACTTGTAGGTAAGTGATAGGCAGTTTTCCAGCTTTGGGTAGATTTTGCTTGTTGGAGAAAATACTCTTGCTGCTGTAGAAGAATCATATCTCCCTCAAGAACAAGATTGCGATTGGTGATGTGATCCCACCAACGGGGTGTGAGACGATAGAGTGTTTTACCAAAGTTACGGGGAAATAGAGCGACAATTCTAGACTTCCCAGGAGACAGAGGTATACAGTAGGTGAGCAATCCAAACTTTTTGCTGCCATCGCCAAAACTGAACGCATACTCTAAGCGACAAGGCGGTTCAAAAGTGATTGTTGTTTGAAAAGGCCCAACTATCGCCCCTTCAATCAAATTGGGTGTTGATTGCACGATTTGGAAGGCAATTGGTCTGGCTTTTTTGCGATTACCCTGGACGCCGTGATGAGCAAAAGGAACATGACTCGGATCTGCCACATTTTCCACAAGGGTTTCCCAGTCATATTCTAAATCTCGTACAAAAGAAGACCAAACAAAGCCTTGAGTTGCATCTATTTGCGGTGATAGAGGTAAGGGTGTATTTGCAGCTTGTTCGCTTGATTTTGCATCTGGCCAAATCCAGAGTAAATCCTGTTGCTGACGAACTGGTAGTGCTACAGCACACAGATTTTTATTCTTGCTTACAAGTTCTGGATTTTCCGCTTGGGGAATATGAGTACAACTTCCCTGGTCATCAAATTGCCAACCGTGATAGCTACACATTAAATTCCCTGTTTCGTCATCAATGCGCCCCTCACTTAGAGGCGCAAGGCGGTGGGGACATCGATCTAAAAACACTTGGAAAGTTTCAGATGATTTGGGTTTCCAGATAACTAAACGCAGTCCCAAAAGTGTTACTGAAGTTGGTTGCTTGGGATCTAAGTCTTCGAGTGGTATCACAGGATACCAATGCTCAAAAAAATTGAATTCTGGTTTCATTTGACAAAAAATTAGGGGGTTGGGGGTAGGGAAAGAAAAAGACCTCCCGGTTCCCTTGGGTTAGCCTGCGCGCTCGCACAAGAAATGGAGGTGTCGGTATATTTTACCTCAGACGTTCGGCAGCAACGCCGGAATTTAGATACGGATTATTCAATAAATCAGCGGTCACAGTAACCTCAAACAGTTGCAGCACTAAGAAAGAGGTGAAGCCGGATCGAGTCAAAGGAGCGATCGCCAGTCTTTCCATGCTTTCCTACACGGGGATACTTCCCTTTCCCAACCTATGATTCGGAACTGTTACACCTAGGTCAGAGTATTTGTGTTTCTTATATAGAAAAGTAGGAAAAAGGAAGCGGTTGCTTTTCTGACTCAATCTGGCTCCACCTCTAAGTATGGTTTGGTAATTGCTCAACTTGACAGGAAGACGAGATAGACATTAGATAAAGGGAAGCTGCTTGACTAGCTCTCTCACTTCAACCAAACAAGGGACTTGAGAATCTTTTCCAATTCTAAAGGTGTGATGCTAGAGTTTTTGCTACAGCCATAGAGTCTTTCTCCGTCTCCGACGCTGACATTATAGTAAGGCCCGTTACCTGCTGGAAAACTATATAGATTTGATTGGGGCAATTTCAATTGTTCTGGAGAAGGAACTTGTTCGGATTTAGCGCTGCCAGATCTCAGTTGAGAGCCATCCCTGCCAAACTCCACAATTATGTTGCCTAAAATTTCAGTACGCACAGGATAGGAAAACTCAAACCCTCCGCCACCAACTCCGTCGGCAATGCCGTTGAGTGCAAAACAATTATTTGCTGAGTTTCGATAAAGAATGGTGTAATTAGGAGCGCGCCCGCAAACTCCTCGAGCATTGCGACTGGAGTTAGGCGGACAAGGTTTCAATTCTACCTTGGCAACTTGGAAGCCATTAGGCACGTATGTAGGAATAGCCACTTGGATACCCAGCGCTCTCAAGGATGCTTGCTGAGTATCGCTTAACCCACTTGACGAACTTTCAGCAGCCGACGCAAAAATAGTTAAAGGCAATAATCCCGCGACGATCGACATGACCCTTCCGCATCTGGCAAACATAATTTTAACTTCTCCTTTCAGGAATCCTTTTCCATCAGTCATTCGCACAGCTACAGGCATTCTAATTGCGCCGCCAGAACTTTTTGCTGCACCGGAAGCTCAATCAAAAATTCTATCCCCTTGGAGGGCTCGGAAACGCATTTCAAACGTCCGCGATGTTTTTCTGCAACAATCTGATAGCGTAACTGCTCAAAAGAATCAGAGATGTATTTAAGGAAAACCAACCCCAAGACGATGTGCTTATACTCTACCGCTTGAAATACTCACCGGGCTAAAGCCGCGGTGATTCTTGACGCTTCATCGGGTTTTGCTAATCGTTGCTAGTCTTA
>NZ_JAUBSH010000071.1:0-36044 GCF_036704705.1 Microcoleus sp. K1-B1
TTCTCTTTTACATCCTTTTCTAAGGCTTGCCAATCTAGTTTTCTCTTACGCCTTTTTACCTGTGTGGCTCTAAGGTCAGTCCGACCCAGCCACCGATATATCGTTGCCCTTCCTACCTTAAAAAGTCCGGCCGCTTGAGCGATACGACCGCCATTTTCTACATAATCCACTACTCTTTTTCTCAAATCAATACTGTAAGACATCTTCCTAGTGGCTTGACTATTTTTATTCATTTTACCTCATTTTTAAATAGTCTCATACTTATTTGAAATGACTATAACTAATGACAACAGTCAACAGTCAACAGACAACTGTCAACTATCAACTGACTTTACGATTCTTTAAAGAAGCGGATGATTTCGCGGACGTGGTTGAGAAATTGTCCGTCATCGGTGAGTTGGGCGATCGCACTTTCTGCATCTCTTCTCAGTTTAGTGTGTTCTGCCTGATTTGTCGCTTGCAAAGATTGTAGAGATGCGGATACAGTAGTTAGTTCTCTTCTGATAGCTTCCCGTTCCCGATTTTGGACAGCCACCCACGAATTCGGATTGTCTGGACTTAATTGATTGCTCAAATCTCTAACTGTAGATTCTAAGTTTGCAAAGCGGCTGCGGAGTTCGACAATATCTTCGCGGGGGTGCAAAAATTGGCTGCGGATACTTGTGAGCCGCTGGGCTAAATAATGATAACCTCGGATAGCTGGACGCAGTACAGTTAACAGCAGTGCAGCAGCGGAACTGAGATAGCCAATAGCACTAATTCCGGTGGCGGCTAGGGCGTAAAGTGCGATCGCGCTAAACAGGTGAAGTGCGATCGCCACAAAGAGCGATCGGCTAACTAATACAGTAACGTATTTGACTTGTTCCTGATCGACAGCAATGTTTTTTTTAGTCGATTCTGCGGCTTGGGCTAAAACTTCTTTAGCTTCAAAATGGATATTCCACGGAACTGTAACTATCAGCAACAGCCATTCAAAAATAGCAATGGCAATTATCCAATCAATAAAACTGCCGGCGGAGACGTGCAGCCATTGCAGAATGGCAAAAACTAGCAGCAGAAATATGCCTGTGGCGGCACCAAAACCTGCGAAAGTGTAATACATAGCGATGCCTTGGTGGAATGTTGTTTTGATTGTGGTTAGGTGGTTTAGGTCTGGAGTAATAAACTGTGACAGTTAAGTGAGCGTCCTATTAATCCCGGTTCATTAGTTATGAGTAAAAGTGCAGACCAAGGGTTGCGATAAACCTGTTTTTTCCCACAAATACTTGCTCTACCTCAATCGTGCAAGGTAGTGGAGATTTGGGGTAGGTTGTTTAGGTAGGGATTCATAATGTGTGACAGTTAATAAATCGTCCTATTGAACCCAGTTTATTAGTGATTAATAATCCTCCGGGAGACAAGGGTTTCCAGACACCTGGTTTGTTCCAAGAACATACACGGGCTTGAACCCATCCATAATAGTTAAATGAAACGGTTTGTTGGTTTGGGAGTGCGTAAGTCCTCAATAATTACTCATTGGCGATTAAGTAGAGTCGCACAAACCAACTTGAAAATGTAACAAAATGTAAACGAATCACAACCTCTGGGATTGCTTCATTTCACTGGCAATGACATACTTATGTTTTTCGCAGTTCGTCTAGTTAGTAATCAGGATGAAGTCACTTTATGCCCAACTCATACCATTTGAGATTTATTTGAAATTTGAGATGGGGAATGGCGGATTATGTATGGGTTTGCAGATTGTATACAGTTGCATTCATTTTTTGAACTGGTATCACTAACGGCGTTACGCGGTGCTAGTGCTAGAGAAGCAGGAATCTCAAAACGCTCCCCTCTATCTATTTTTATTTTCCAGAGCTGCTAAATCACCTGTGGCTGAGATAAACTGATTTGGAAGTAGAGCGCGCGTTTTGCAAGTTGCCTATGTGTAACCGAGACACTGCTACTGCAACCTGCCCTCAGCCACAGCAAAATAGATGCCTAAATTAACTCTACATTCTCGGATTTCCATTAACAGGGCGTCTACAATCTAAAATCAAAAGTGAGCAGCAAGGACAAACCGATGGCGAACTCAACTCTTGGCCTAGAACATCAACTTTACGATTATCTGTTATCTATTTCTCTGCGGGAGCCAGATATTCTCGCTTCACTACGGGAAGAAACTGCTAAACATCCTATGGGGATGATGCAGATTGCTCCCGAACAAGGTCAGTTTATGGAGCTCATGGTGCAGCTTATGGGAGCGACCAAAACCTTAGAAATTGGCGTTTTTACTGGTTATAGTGCGCTGTGCGTAGCTTTAGCACTGCCTCCGAACGGTCAAATTATTGCCTGCGATGTCAGCGAGGAATATACTGCGATCGCACGGCGCTATTGGGAAGCTGCGGGCGTGGCTAATAAGATTTCTTTGCAGTTGGGCCCAGCAATAAATACTCTCGACAAACTAATAGCCGAGGGACAAGCTGGAACCTTTGATTTTGCCTTCATCGACGCCGATAAAGAAAATTATGAGGCTTATTTTGAGCGATCGCTGCAACTTGTACGCAATGGCGGTTTAATTGTAATTGACAATGTTCTGTGGTCTGGACGAGTTGCCGATCCTCAAGTACAAGACGAAAGCACCACCGCCATTCGTACTTTTAACGACAAATTGCGTAACGATCCCAGAGTTACTCTCAGTGTTGTCCCCATTGCTGACGGACTGACTTTGGCCCTGAAACGCCGTTGGGCTACTCTGATGGAACCTGAACAGCATAATTAAAGAGTTATTTGCGGTTTGTGGTGGATTTCTAAGGGACTCATACCAAAGCTATGAAGAAACCGGATTGCTGAGTCAGTCGATTTTAGATTTTAGATTTTAGATTTTAGATTTACCCCACAGATAAATCTGGGATCTTGAACAAGAGTCTAAAATTTTTATCTTTCCACGACAGGAGTACGTGGCACGGTATCCGTTTTTGGGCTGGGTCAAGCTTCTGGGATAAAAGGGATAAATTTTTTTCATAAACCCCGTTTATAGGTTCAGGACTGTTTTTATTTGCTGCAAACCGCGAAGAAATAACAATTTAAGAATATTATATCTAAACAACGTAATTAATTGATTTGAGGCGTAACTTCGGGTGTCTAATTTACAACTAAAATTACCAATTCACGAAACTTTTCAGTGTACTGTTCAAGGCGAAGGTTACTGGACGGGGACTTTAGTTGATTTTATCAGATTGGCCGGTTGCCCTGTGCGGTGTCCTTGGTGCGACACAGGCTACGCAAATGGGGGCAAAGGTTTGCCGTCTGTGCCGCAGTCGATCGCACAATTGCTCGCTCAATTGCAGTCTCCGAGGGTGGTCATTACTGGTGGCGAACCTTTCATTCACCGTGATTTGCCGGAGTTAGTTGAAGCTTTGTTAGAAGCTGACAAGCAGGTGAGTATTGAAACTTCGGGTGCTTGCTGGCAGGATGTTTCCCCGCAGGCTTGGATTACTCTTTCTCCGAAGGAACACGTCAATCCTCAATATCCGGTGCAAGAGCTTTTTTGGACTAGAGCTAATGAAATTAAGTTGGTGATTAGCACTGGCGAAGAAGTTGAGTTTTATCACAAGCATTTGGCAGGTAATGTGAATATTCCGGTTTTCTTGCAACCAGAATGGAAGTCAAAAAGTTCAGCGATTCCCATTATTTTGGAATTGCTGAAACAAAATCCTAGTTACAGGCTATCTTTGCAAACTCACAAATTTATTGGCGTGCAATAATTTGATAATTTAGCCAGAGCTATTCGTCAGGTGGCGGTGCAGAATGGGGAGTGCATCGCCTTACAATCTGTCCAAAAATGTCCTATAATTAAAGCAGCAATTTATGATAAGTGGAACGTAATGGAAACAACTACGGAAACTCCAATGGGAAAAGTTATCACAACCTTAGTAATTACGAATCGGATTGATGAAGCTAAAGCAGAAGATGGTCTGATTCCAATGGAGCAAGTCAGGTCTGTTACTCTAGAAAATGTTTTGGTGGATACGGGCGCGACAACTTTGTGTTTGCCTAAAGATGTCATCGCCAGACTGGGTTTGAAAATTCTCAAGCAAGTAGTTGTTGAGACTGCAACGGGTATTAGTGAGGCGAAAATTTTTCGGGATGCTTCGATTTCTCTGTGCGGGCGCGAAGGGACTTTTGAGTGTTTGGAATTGCCAGAGGGAAAAACACCACTTTTAGGCGTGATTCCGATGGAAGCGCTGGGAATTGAAGTGGATTTGAAAAATCAAAGTTTGAAGGTTTTGCCCGACGGGCCGACGGAAACTTATTTGACAATTCTTTGATATTCTTGAGTTTGGATGCCAGCTATTCGATCGGCAGCGCTAAGATGGTTAAGCACTGTTTTGCACTACTCTCATGTCCCAACGCGCCGAAACCTCAAACAGCCAGCCAAGTGCATCCCGCAACGGGCATAATGTGACGAATTCTCACTCTAACAACCAAAATACGATTCGGGTTCGCGGTGCGAGACAGCACAACCTGAAAAATATCGATCTGGAACTGCCACGCGATCGCCTGATCGTTTTTACGGGTGTCTCCGGTTCTGGTAAGTCTTCCCTCGCTTTCGATACAATTTTTGCCGAGGGACAGCGCCGCTACGTGGAGTCTCTCAGCGCTTACGCGCGCCAGTTTTTGGGACAGTTGGACAAACCGGATGTGGACGCGATCGAAGGCTTGAGTCCGGCTATTTCGATCGACCAAAAGTCAACTTCTCATAACCCGCGATCGACTGTTGGCACTGTTACAGAAATTTACGATTATCTCAGATTGCTGTACGGCAGAGCCGGCGAACCGCACTGTCCGATTTGCGATCGCTGCATTGCGCCGCAGACAATTGATGAAATGTGCGATCGAGTCATGGCACTTCCCGATGGCACTCGCTTTCACCTTCTGGCACCAGTTGTGCGCGGAAAAAAAGGCACTCACCGCAAATTATTGTCGAGTTTAGCTGCGGAAGGATTTATTCGCGTCAAAGTTAACGGAGAAATTTTAGAACTTTCGGAAAATATCGAATTAGATAAAAATCATACGCACAATATCGAGATAGTTGTCGATCGGTTAATTAAAAAACCCGGTTTAGAAGAACGTTTAGTTGATTCTCTGGCAACTTGTTTGCGCCATTCTGAGGGGATTGCGATAATAGAAGAGTTACCGAGTGATGAAAATTCCGAACCACAGGGGCCGATCGTATTTTCCGAAAACTTTGCTTGTCCCGAACACGGCGCAGTAATGGAAGAACTTTCCCCCCGGTTATTTTCGTTTAATTCGCCCTACGGCGCGTGCCAAAACTGCCACGGTTTGGGGAGTTTGCGGACTTTTGCCCCGGAGTTGGTAGTTCCCGACGAGAAAGCGCCTCTTTATTGTGCGATCGCGCCTTGGTCAGACAAAGACAATTCTTATTATCTCTCTTTGCTTTGCAGTATTGCTGATACTTGCGGGTTTGATATCGACACTCCTTGGTATCGATTAAAGCCCGAACACCAGCGGGTGATTTTGTACGGCAATGAGCAAAAGCGCAGCGCAGAAAGTAAAAAGCGCGACGGTAGCACTGATTTTAGGAGAGATTTTAATGGCGTAATTTCCATGTTGCAGCGCCAGTACGACGATACTGGTTCCGATCTGATCAAGCAGAAGTTGGAACAGTATCGGGTCGATCGCTCTTGCGAGGTTTGTCACGGCAAACGCTTGAAACCCGAGGCGCTTTCGGTGCGGTTGGGACAGTACGGAATTGTAGATTTAACCAGTATTTCGATTCGCGAATGTCGCGAACGAGTAAATAATTTGGGATTGAGCGATCGGCAATTCCAAATATCCGATTTAGCCCTGAGAGAAATCAAAGCAAGGCTGCAATTTTTGCTCGATGTCGGCTTAGATTACCTGACTTTAGACCGCGCCGCAATGACGCTTTCTGGCGGAGAAGCGCAGCGAATTCGGCTAGCGACTCAAATCGGTTCTGGTTTGACGGGCGTGCTCTACGTTTTGGACGAACCCAGCATCGGTTTGCACCAAAGAGACAACTTTCGCCTGCTGCAAACCTTAACAAAATTGCGCGATTTAGGCAATACTTTGATTGTCGTAGAACACGATGAAGAGACCATGCGAGCGGCAGACCATATTGTCGATATCGGGCCCGGTGCTGGCGTGCATGGCGGCAAAATCATCTCGGAAGGAAGTTTAGAAAATTTGCTAAGGGCAGAGGAATCTTTGACTGGTGCTTATTTGTCGGGAAAACGAGTAATTGAAACCCCTAATGAAAGAAGAAAAGGCAACGGCAAAGCTCTCTCAATCATCAATGCGACGCGCAACAATTTAAAAAATATCGATGTGGAAATTCCCCTCGGAAAACTCGTCTGCGTGACAGGCGTTTCCGGTTCGGGAAAATCAACTTTAATCAATGAATTGCTGTACCCGTCCCTGCAACATTATATCACCAAAAAAGTGCCTTTACCACCCGATATGGACGCCCTAAAAACTAAAGGCGAACGCTCTCTAGAGGATGTGGTTGATAAGGTAATTGTCATCGACCAATCTCCCATCGGCCGTACTCCGCGTTCTAATCCCGCTACTTACACGGGAGTCTTTGATGTGATTCGGGATTTGTTTGCCGAAAGCATTGAAGCGAAGGCCAGAGGTTACAAAGCGGGGCAGTTTTCTTTTAACGTCAAAGGAGGAAGGTGCGAAGCTTGTGGCGGCCAAGGCGTGAACGTGATTTCGATGAATTTTCTGCCGGATGTTTACGTGCAGTGTGAGGTTTGCAAAGGTGCGCGTTACAACCGGGAAACGCTGCAAGTTAAGTACAAAGGCAAGTCGATTTCTGATGTTTTGAACATGACTGTGGAGGAATCTTTGGAAATGTTTAAAAATATTCCCAGGGCGGGCGCCAGACTGCAAACTTTGGTAGATGTTGGTTTGGGTTACATTCAGTTGGGACAGCCGGCACCGACGCTTTCTGGCGGGGAAGCGCAGAGGGTAAAATTGGCAACGGAACTGTCGCGCCGCGCTACTGGAAAGACGCTTTATTTGATTGATGAACCGACGACTGGTTTGTCGTTTTATGATGTTCACCATTTGTTAAATGTGCTGCAAAGATTGGTGGATAAGGGGAATTCAATTTTGGTAATCGAACACAATTTAGATGTGATTCGGTGCTGCGATTGGGCGATCGATCTTGGCCCGGAAGGGGGAGATAAGGGCGGCGAAATTATTGTGGCGGGGACGCCGGAGGATGTGGCGGCAAATCCTCGTTCTTATACTGGGAAGTATTTGCAAGCGGTTTTGCAGCAGCATCCTTTGGGGGAGGCTGTAGCTGTTAGTTAATTCTCACTAAAGCACCTAACCTTCGATGAAGGGAAATGCTGATGGGGAGTAAGAAAGATGTAGGCGATCGCCCTCCACCCCAAAACGCTGCGATCGCAACCCCCATAATCGAAAATCAAGGTAAAATCCAAAATTGCGTTAAGAGGCGATAATGGAACCTCTGAGCTACCGCCCCTGAGCTACCTATGGTGGAACTATGAATGCAGTCGAAATCGAAGAAGCAGTTTCCAGGCTCGCTGAAGCGCCCTTTGACTCGGAAGAGTTCCCCTTTGCCTTCCTCGAAGCCTTTGGTAACAAGCCGACGACTCTCAAGCGGCTCAAAAGCAAAAGCGGTGGCTCAAACCAATCGGATCTCGGTGGCTTGCTCCAGCGCAACAATATCCATGTGAAGGTTTGTCCGGAAGGCGAGGTGACAAACACCCTCACAGCCTTGCGGGATAGTGCCGCGACGGCTCGGTATAAGGTTAAGTTTATCCTGGCCACCGATGGCAAAAGTTTTGAGGCGGAAAACCTCGCTGATGGGGAGATAGTCGCTTGCGATTACCCGGACTTTCACAACCATTTCGGTTTTTTCCTGCCCTTGGCGGGCATTACGACAGTCAAGCAGATCCGGGAGAATGCCTTTGATATCAAGGCTACGGGGCGCCTCAACCGCCTGTATGTCGAGCTGCTGAAGGAGAACCCGGAGTGGGACAAGGCCGATCGCCGGGAAGCGTTAAATCACTTCATGGCGCGACTAATCTTCTGTTTCTTTGCGGAGGATACGAATATCTTTCACAGCAATGCCCTCTTCACTGCCACCATCGAACAAATGAGTGCGAGTGATTCGTCGAATACGCACGAGGTGCTGTCGGAGATGTTTCGGGCGATGTGTACGCCGCTTAAGGATCGGGAGGCGGCGAAGATTCGCAATTGGGCAGATAGATTCCCCTATGTGAATGGAGGGCTGTTTTCGGGTGGGGTGGCGGTGCCGCGTTTTAGCAAGATTGCCCGATCGTACTTACTTCATGTTGGCAATCTGGACTGGACAAAGATTAATCCCGATATTTTCGGGTCGATGATTCAGGCGGTGGCGGATGATGAGGAGCGGGGGGCGTTGGGGATGCACTATACGAGTGTGCCGAATATCCTCAAAGTATTGAATCCGCTGTTTTTGGATGATTTGCGGGAGCAATTGGAGGCAGCGGGGGAGAATGCCCGTAAGTTGCTGAATTTGCGGCAACGGATAGCGCGAATTCGGGTTTTCGATCCGGCTTGTGGATCGGGGAATTTTCTGGTGATTGCGTATAAGAAGATGAGGGAAATTGAGGCGGAGATTAATCGTCTTCGGGGTGAGCCGGATCGCAAATCTGAGATTCCGCTGACGAATTTTCGGGGAATTGAATTGCGTCACTTTTCCTGTGAGATTGCGCGGTTGGCCTTGATTATTGCGGAGTATCAATGTGATGTGATGTATCGAGGGCCAAAGCTGGCGCTGGCGGAGTTTTTGCCGCTCAAAAATGATAACTGGATTACCTGTGGGAATGCGTTGCGGTTGGATTGGTTGAGTCTTTGTCCGCCGACGGGGACGGGGGTGAAGGTGCAGCGCGAGGATTTGGATTTGTTTGGCGAGATGCGGGAAGTGGCGGAGATTGATTTTGAGAATGAGGGTGGGGAGACTTATATCTGCGGGAATCCCCCTTATAAAGGAAGTCAGTGGCAAACTACGGATCAAAAAAATGACCTCAAGGGAATCTTTGAAAATCTGACCCAAAGCTGGGGATCTCTCGACTATGTTTCAGGTTGGTTCATGAAGGCAGCGGATTACGGCACCCGCACTAGCTCGGTGGCAGCATTCGTATCGACTAATTCAATTTGCCAAGGACGACAAGTCGAAACCCTCTGGCCACTTATCTTTGAAACGAAGCATGAGATTAAATTTTCGCACACAAGTTTTAAGTGGGCAAATCTAGCGAGTCACAATGCTGGTGTGACTGTAGTCATTGTTGGGATTGCAACTATCGCCGGAAAAATTCGGAAACTATTTTCTACTGATGAAAATGGTAACGTAACTATCAAGGAAGCAGTCAACATAAATGCTTACCTAGCAGCCGCGCCAAATGTCGTTGTAAAAAAAGCAAATGTGCCACTGTCTGACGTAGGAGAAATGTCGTTCGGTAACATGGCAAATGACGGAGGCTTCCTCATTCTTGACGCTCTTGAATCAGAAAAAGCGATCAATCAGTTCAACGTAGATTCATCATATATTCGCCCGTTTCTTGGCTCTCACGAGTTCATTCGTGGCATTGAGAGGCGTTGTATCTGGCTTCTAGAGTCCGATTACTCAAAAGCTACTGAGAACAAGTGGTTAAATGAGCGTTTTGAGTGCGTCAAGCAACAGCGTTCCGAATCGAGACGAGCAACCACCACGCACTTAGCAGCCGTCCCATTTAGATTTGCTGAAGTTCGCCAAACTGGGATAGAAAGGGTGCTCATTGTACCAAGTGTTTCATCAGAAAGCCGTGAATACCTACCTGTAGGATATTGCCCTTCAGGAACCATTGTCAGTAATCTCGCCTTCGCCCTATACGATGCCCCGCTGTGGAACATGGCACTGATCGCCTCACGCCTTCACCTGGTCTGGATCGCCACCGTCTGCGGCAAGCTAGAAACCCGATATCGCTACTCCAACACCCTCGGCTGGAACACCTTCCCCGTCCCCACCCTCACCGAGCAAAACAAAGCCGACCTCACCCGCTGCGCCGAAGATATCCTGCTAGCGCGAGAGCACTATTTCCCAGCCACGATCGCGGATATGTACGATCGCGATCGTATGGATACCGAATTCCCTCTGGTTAGGGAAGCGCACGATCGTAATGACGAAATCCTGGAACGAATCTACATCGGTCGCCGCTTCAAAAACGACACCGAACGCCTCGAAAAACTGTTTGAATTGTACACAAAAATGACCAGTCAGCCAGCACTGCCAAAAATGTCCGCCAAACCTAAAGGAGGTAAATGAGGAGAAGTGCGATGGCTGCGCCCCGGCTTGCGCCTACGAGCTACCAAAATGACCCGTTAAATACAGAATGTTAAAATCAGACTAGCCCCTTATAGCCAAACAAGCCAATGCTAACCCTAGACCAACTCATTTCAGAAGCAACTGCATTACCAGATGCAGCCAAGGCTATCCTCATTGACAAAATTGTGGAGAGCATGGAAAGACAAATCGATCGAGATATTTTATTAGAAGGCGTGCAGAAAGCTCAAGAACGCATTGCCGAAATTGATAGCGGCGCAGTTCAAACCATTCCCGGAGATATTGCCTTAGCCCAAATACGGCAACTTGCACAGCAATGAAATATGAATTTCACCCAGTAGCCCTGCAAGAATATGCAGAGGCTGTGCAATCTAGACTTGAAGGGTTTTACGAATATCGTCGATTTAACTAACTGGCTTCAGCAAAAGAATTAAAAATTCTCAACTATCTCATAATCAAGCCGACCATATTCCCGCCTAGACTGAATGAAGCGAATTCTTGAGAACATACTAAGTAAATAAGTACATGGACATTAATGCATCTATCATTGACCAACGATTAGCATCAGTCGTTAACGATATTCGTCAAAAGTCCGCCGAAGAATTGCACATCCAAGATGAAGGTAAAATCAAGTCCCTCGCATTTGTATACCTATGTGTTAGAACCATCTTGGATTTAGAAGATGACGACGCTTTCGAGTGCCTGACCGAAGGATCTGGTGACTTTGGCGTAGATGCCATGCACATTTCCGAAGAGTATGATGGTGAATTTACAGTTAGCTTGTTTCAAGCAAAATACAAAAACAAGCTAGCAGGAGATTCTAACTTTCCCCAAGAAGGCATTGAAAGTTTAATCAACGCAATTCAATACTTATTTAATCCAGCAGCTAGACTAGAACATATTAATCAACGACTGCTCGCAAAAGTCGAAGAAGCTCGTAGTTTGATTCGGGATGGTTACATCCCACAGGTTCGGGCATTAGCCTGTAACAATGGCCTAAATTGGAATGCGTCTGCACAGGAAGCTATTGAACGCACTGGCTTCGGCAGTCAAGTTACGTGGGAGCATATTAATCACGAACGCTTGGTCAAAATTCTGCAAGCTTCCAAACCCGTAAAAGATTCTTTGCAACTAAGTGGCAAGGCGATCGTTGAAGATATGGAATTTAGCCGAGTATTAGTTGGCAGAATTTCCGTCACCGAAATCGCAGCACTAATTGAACGACATGGTGAACGATTATTAGAGCGGAATATTCGTCGTTACTTAGGCTTGCAAGGTAATCGCGTCAATGAGGCTATTAGAAACACTTTAACCAGCGATGAGAAGAACAATTTCTACTTTTACAATAATGGGATAACCCTAACTTGTGAAAACTTTTCGTACAACGCTTTGCAAGATGGTAATTATCAGGTGCGTGTCGAAAATTTACAAATTATCAATGGAGGCCAAACCTGTCTGACCATATTCAAAACTTTGCGTGACAACAATTTGCTTCATGAAAATGCCCAAGCTTATGTTCTGCTTCGACTTTATCAATTACCTCATGAAAACGAAAGTTTAGTTCAAAGAATCACTTATGCTACTAATAGTCAAAATCCAGTAGATCTTAAAGATTTACGCGCTAATGACGAACTCCAGCAAAGACTGGAAATAGATATTCAGCAATTAGGATTCAATTACCGCCGGAAGCGATCTGATTCTAGTACCCGTCCGATAGATATTACTTCAGGAGTAGCTGCTGAAGCCATACTATCTGTTTGGCGAGAAAAGCCTCATCAAGCAAAATTCTTCTCGCGCGAGCATTTCGGAAAACTTTATGACGCAATCTTCACCGACCAATTGAGCGGATCGCAAGTTGTAATTGCCGTTCAGCTTTACAGAATTGCAGAAAATCGTCGCAAAAGACCAAATCCTGCCGATCCAGATGTTGTTCGCTATGCTTCATGCTTTATTGCCATGCAGATGGGACGCAAGCTTCTTGCTGATTTGAATATTCAGATGAAAGACATTAGCCATCAGAATTTTCAATCGGCACAGCATCTGATTGAACAAAATAGCGAAGCCTATTTCGATGCCTCAGTACAGGATATTCAACGTGCGCTGCAAGATCTTTATGGCGAACAAGAGATTTCCTTACAGCAGCTATCTGCAACCTTTCGGCGTGGCGATTTAATCAGTAGACTTTGACTTACCAAAATGAATGTCCGATAAGTGCTACCGAACAGCCTGTCAATCGCAAAACCAAAGTTTACCACCCATGAGCAAACCGATCGCGATTCCCTCAGTTTCCGTCACCTACGCCCAGGATGGCACCTCCACCCGCCCCAACGCCCTCGGTATGCGCCCGATGCAAGAACGCGCCTACCAAAAGCGCGGCGAACAATACCTCCTGATCAAATCGCCCCCCGCCTCCGGCAAAAGTCGCGCATTGATGTTCATCGCCCTAGACAAACTAGAGAACCAGAACCTCAAACAAGCTATCATCGTCGTGCCAGAAAAGGCGATCGGCTCCAGCTTCCACGATGAGCCGCTGAGTCAGTTTGGGTTTTGGGCCGATTGGCAAGTTGAACCGAAGTGGAATCTCTGCGACGCACCGGGAAACGACGGCGGCAAAGTGGGCGCGGTGCAGAAGTTTCTAGCCAGCGGTGCCAAAATTCTGGTCTGCACTCACGCCACATTCCGCTTTGCCGTGGACAAATTCGGTATCGAAATCTTAGACGATCGCCTAATCGCCATAGACGAATTTCACCATGTTTCGTCCAACCCAGACAACAAGCTGGGCGATCGTGTCCGCCAACTCATGGCCCGCGACAAAACCCACATCATAGCCATGACCGGCTCCTACTTTCGCGGCGATGCCGAAGCTGTGTTGCACCCCGAAGACGAATCCCGATTCGATACCGTCACCTACACCTACTACGAACAGCTCAACGGCTACCAATACCTCAAGCAACTCGACATTGGCTACTACTTCTACGCGGGTAGCTACACCGACGAGATCGTGCAGGTGCTAAACCCCAAAGAGAAAACCATCCTGCACATTCCCAACGTCAACTCCCGCGAAAGTACGAAGGACAAGATCCGCGAGGTGGAGCACATCATCGAGGAACTGGGCGAATGGCAAGGCACCGATCCCAAGACGGGATTTCAACTCGTGAAAACCGCCGACGGCACGATTCTCAAGATTGCCGATCTCGTAGACGACGACCCCACCAAACGGGATAAGGTCGCCACCGCCCTAAAAGACCCCACCCATAAGAACAATCGCGATCGTGTGGACATCATCATCGCCCTCGGCATGGCGAAAGAGGGTTTTGATTGGATCTGGTGCGAGCACGCCCTGACGATCGGCTACCGCTCCAGTTTGACAGAGATTATTCAGATTATCGGTCGTGCCACCCGCGATGCACCAGGCAAAACCCGCGCTCGGTTCACCAACCTGATTGCCGAGCCGGATGCCGCCGAATCTGCCGTCACCGAGGCGGTGAACGACACGCTCAAAGCCATTGCAGCCAGCCTACTGATGGAGCAAGTGCTCGCGCCGCGCTTCGAGTTCAAACCCAAGCGCCCCGACAATCAACCAACACCCGGTTTCGACTACGGGGAAGATGGTTACAATCCAGGCAAGTGCAACGTGGGCATCAATCCAGAGAGAGGCCTGATTCAAATGGAAATTAAGGGATTAGCCGAACCCAAGAGCCCGGAAGCCGAACGCATCTGCCGCGAAGACTTGACCGAACTGGTGACGGCTTTTGTCCAAGATAAGCCAACGATCGAGCGCGGCCTCTTTGATGAAGAACTGGTGCCGGAAGAACTCACCCAAGTTCGCATGGGCAAAATCGTCAAAGAGAAGTTCCCAAATCTAGAAGCGGAAGATCGAGAAGCCGTCCGCCAACACGCGATCGCCGCCCTCACCCTCGTCCAACAAGCTAAAAAAACCATGAACGAAAGTGGTGGGCAGTACGCCACAAATCCTGGTGGTGGGGAAGCAGCGAAAAACACCTCACTCCTCGATGGGGTGAGGAAGTTCGCCCTATCGGTAACAGACCTCGATATGGATCTGATCGATCGCATCAATCCCTTTGGCGAAGCCTATGCCATCCTGGCTAAATCCATGAGCGAAGAACGGCTGAAGCAGGTGGCGGAAGTCATTGCGGCTAAGCGAGTAACCCTTAGCGTGGAAGAAGCGCGGGAATTAGCCAAACGGGCGCTGCGGTTCAAGCAAGAAAAAGGCAGGTTGCCCTCTCTCACAGCAGTCGATCCCTGGGAAAAACGGATGGCAGAAGGAGTTGCCTTCCTGCAACGCAAAGTAAAGGAGGAAACTAATGCCTAAGTACACCACCGATGATGATTTGGAATTGCTGGGTGAATTGGGCATGGACATGACCCCCGAACCCTCCGGCCAGCGTTCTGCCAGAGAAGAGCGGATCATCGCAGGCTTTGAGGAGATCGAGCGGTTTGTGGAAGAATATGGCAGACTGCCCCAGCATGGGGAAGATCGGGATATCTTCGAGCGGCTTTATGCGGTACGGCTCGATCGCCTACGAGAATCGGAGGAATGTCGCGCAGTCTTGGAACCGCTAGACTCACGCAGACTGTTAGATGCTGAGACTGATGCCAGCCTGATCACAGAAAGCAATCTGACAGATGAAGCGCTGCTGGCCTCCCTGGGAGTCGATGCAGGCTCAGAGAACGACGTTACCCAGCTTACTCATGTGCGATCGCGCAGCGAAATCAAAGCAGCCGAGGAAATCGCCCAACGGACTCCCTGCCAGGACTTTGATGAATTCAAACCCATCTTTGACAAAGTGCAACGGCAATTGCAGTCGGGCGAACGGCAAACCATCAAATACCAGGACTATGCGGCCGTAAAGGAAGGCGATTTGTTCATCCTTGATGGGCAGAAGGTGATGGTGGTCGATATGGGTGAGCCATTTGTCAGCGACTATGGTCGATCGGACTGCCGGCTGAGGGTGGTTTATGACAATGCCACCGAGAGCGATTTGCTGTTGCGATCGCTCCAGCGTGCTTTAAATAAAGACAAGGCCAGCCGCCGCATCACCACCCCAGATTTCGGCCCCCTGTTTTCCCATATTGAAGCAGCAGACGACTTACCAACTGGGTACATTTACGTGCTCAGGAGCCAATCGGATCATCCCTTCATTGCCGAGAATCGGTTTATTATTCACAAGATCGGCGTCACCGGAGGAGACGTAAAAAGCCGAATTGCCAACGCCAAGAAAGACCCCACCTATCTGCTAGCAGATGTGGAAATCGTCGCAACATTCAAACTGGCAAATATGAACCGGAAGCGACTTGAGGCACTCCTTCAGAAGTTCTTCGCCAGCGCTCGATTGGATTTGGAATTACAGGATCGCTTCGGTATACCAGTGCAGCCAAGAGAGTGGTTCCTCGTTCCACTAGAAGTCATTGAGGAGGCGATCGAAAAAATCAAAGAAGGAACCCTCGATCAATTCCGGTACGATCGGGAAACAGCAAGTCTCACGCGATCGTAATGCTATCTAAGGGGAATACGTCCAATTAGAACCCAAACTAAAAATGGCAAAGGATCTCTTCCACAACAGGGTCAAAATCGCCCTACAAAAAGATGGCTGGAAGATTACCCACGATCCCTACCAGTTACGCTATGGTGTTGCTGATGTCTACATCGATCTTGCAGCCGAAGAAGCGATCGCCGCTGAAAAAGAAGGACGTAAAATAGCTGTAGAAGTCAAAAGTTTCGTAGGTGGCTCCACCATTTCTGAATTCCACACCGCCCTCGGTCAATTCCTCAACTATCGCGTTGCCATCGAAGTCTCTAGCGAACCAGAACGTATGCTGTATCTGGCAGTACCCACCGATATCTACCAAATGTTTCTCAGATTTGAACCCGCAAAAACTGTCATCGAACGTTATGAAATTCGATTAATTATTTACAATCCAACTCGTGAGGCGATCGACCAATGGATAGACTAAACGAATACCGCAAAATTGTTTGTGACTTTCTCGAAGACTTTTCTAAAAATGACGCAAATGCTCAGTTAATCTTCGATATCGCCCGCGATCGATACCTCGTTATGCACAACGAATGGCGCGACGAATATCGCATCTATGGGTGTGCCATGCAGCTTGATATCATCGAAAATCAAATCTGGATTCAACACAACAGTACCGAAATCTATATCGATCGAGAACTGATTCAACGTGGCGTGTTTTCTCAAGATATCATTCTTGGGTTTCGCTCCCCCAGCATCCGAAAACTCCTTGCCACCAACTATTCCTAGAGATAAAGATTCTGTGATAAAATGATGAGATAGCACGTTATTCTTTGCCCTATGAGAAAGGCAGAACCGATATTTCAATTGTCTCGTGTTTCGGGAGTTCCAGTCACAAAGTTCTATGCGTATTTTGTCCCGCAGCACCTTGCGAAACTTCTGGGAAACTCATCCAGATGCCTCAGAAGCACTACAAACTTGGTACTACGAAGCGTCTCACGCCAATTGGCAGAGTCCAGTCGATGTTAAGTCCGCTCATCGTAATGCCAGCATCATTGCGAACAATCGTGTTGTGTTTAACATCAAAGGCAATTCCTATCGGCTGATTGTTGCCATTCGTTATGACATCGGCATTATTTTTATCCGCTTTATTGGCACTCATGCCGAGTATGACAAGATAGATGCAGAAACAATCTAAACAGAAATTGATATATGGAAATACGTCCAATTAGAAGCCAAACTGACTATCAGGAAGCCCTTCGAGAGGTTGAGTTGCTGTTTAATGCACCTCCTAATACACCTGACTCCGATCGCCTAGATGTGCTCAGTACCCTAGTAGAAGCTTATGAGAAGGCACACTTTCCGATCGCAATACCCGATCCAATTGCAGCCATTCAATACTACATGGAGGCTCGCGGATGGTCTGGTAGCGATTTGGAACAATGTATTGGCAGTAGAGTTAAAGTTTCTGAGATATTATCTCGCAAACGATCCTTGACTCTGGAAATGATTCGGAAGCTGAATCAAGAGTTAGGAATTCCCGCTGAGATTCTCATCCAGCCCTATGAGTCGCTACAAACCTCCGCCTAACAATAGAACACCATATTTTGGTTGGTTGGTAATTTTCCATTGCACAGACAATGCACGCCAACTGTCACAAAGCCGGATTTTGGATGAAAGATTAACTATCTTGAATTGTCGGAGACATTGCCATATTTTGTGCTTGTGTCTGCATAAATTCAATGTCCGATCGCGACCAAGTGCGGGGCCCGCTGCACTGATGAGCAATTAACAGCCCCCACAGTCCTTTGTTCGTTAAAATTGGCACGACTAAATTGGCGCGAACTTTCAGGCTACGCAGAAAATCTCGGTGGCATGGGTTAATTGCTTCTACTTCAATATCTGCAATTGCTTTAACTCTGCCCGCTTCGTACAAAGCAGCGTATTCGCCGTTAAAACAATCATCTGGCCCCGTTGAACCCAAGATTGAGAGTTCGATCGCACTCAACATCTCGTAAGTCACTCGACCTTGCCACTGTCTGTAAAAATAGTACAGTACGGCGCGATCGCTCTGCAAAACTTCTCGAATGTCGTAGAGGGATTTTTCAACTAATACATCGCGCTTTAGACGATCTGTCAAGCGGTTAACAATGTTTTGCAGCCGATCGCCCGACATAGTATTAACTCCTTTAATTCCTAGTACACTCGCCAGATCTTAATTCTTGAACTTGCACAATCGCCACACCTCAAATTGTTGCGCCTCTGGATTTTCTCGCGCTCGAAAATGAGTAATTTTTGGCTTAACAGTTGTCTGGATGCCAGCAACATTATACTATTATTTTGACAGAGATAGCAATCTTTTTGGGAAACGGGCGATGGTGTCGGGCCCCACAAGCTACGGCTTTTTTGGCACGAAGAACCACCGGCGGGACGCCTGTTCCACAAATAAAGAGAAAAGCAAGAGTTTACAAGTGCCGGGATAATTGCTAGATATGCCTAAAGTTGGTTCCTCTGAAACAGAGGAACTGCTAAGCTATCTCGAAAGCTAGAGGAAGCATCAAATATGTCTGTGCTAGAAGCTGCTTGGAAACACGAATTTATCGCTACGAACGGCATTAAACTGCACTATGTCACTCAAGGTTCTGGGCCGCTGATGCTGATGCTGCACGGATTTCCTGAATTTTGGTATTCTTGGCGGCATCAAATCCCAGAATTTGCATCAGATTATAAAGTAGTCGCTGTAGATCTCAGGGGTTACAACGACAGCGACAAACCTCACGATCAATCTGCTTACGTGATTGCAGAGTTTGTGCAAGATGTCAAGGGCATTATTCAGGGTTTGGGATACGAAAGTTGCGTCTTAGTTGGTCACGACTGGGGAGGCGCGATCGCCTGGAATTTTGCTTATGCTTATCCCCAAATGGTGGATCAATTAATTGTGATGAATATACCCCATCCGGCAAAGTTGGCTGAAGGATTACGCACTCCCCAACAATTGCTGAGAAGTTGGTACATCTTTTTGTTTCAGTTGCCAGTTTTGCCGGAGTTGTTAATTCAGTGGGACGACTATCAGGCAATTTCTGCTGCTTTGGAAGGTATGGCCGTTAACAAAAACACCTTTAGCCCCTCAGATATCGAAGCTTACAAAGATGCTGCTGCCAAACGGGGCGCTCTGACTGCTACTATCAATTATTACCGCAATATTGCTCGCGGATTTCTCGATCGCCATAATTGGAGCGTGCTGCAAGTTCCCACACTGATGATTTGGGGAGAAAATGATGCCGCCCTCGGCAAAGAGTTAACCTATGGAACCGCAGATTACGTCCGGGATTTTCAGATTCATTACATTCCTAATTGCAGCCACTGGGTGCAGCAGGAACAGCCGCAGTTAGTGAATCGGTACATGAGAGATTTTTTGGCAAGCAAAGCTGTTTGAGCTGATATTTGGCACTTTTTTCGGCGGGCGCATGGTTTTCCCCCAGGAGGACTTTGTAGTAATTTCAGTCAGGGACGCACTCTGACACTCAGAAACCTGGCTTTTTACCGAAATTGAAAGTCTTAATTAACAATAGTGTGGACAGTTTTTAGTTCGTAGTCTACAACCCTCGATTTACCGTTGGTAGCTCGATTACCGAATCGCGTTGCAACCCTTATTCTACGGTTGGCAATCAAAAACTGTCGGAAGTATTAGTATTTTAAAAGTTTTACTAAAGCGGCTAAGGCATCTGGGAGGAGTCGCGTTATAATTTTTGATATTCCCAACCTAAAAAATTGGGATCGAGCCAATCCAATTTTCGCAGTCAGTTTTTATGACATCAGACATATCAGAAATCCAGCAGCAAAGAAATCACCGCATAATTGTCTTGGCACTGATTTGTCTGACGCTACTAGGACTGGCATTCCGCCTTTATTTGGCGTGGCGCACCAACCAAACTCTCCCCGATACCCCCGCCCGTCTCAGAGGCGATGAACCAGGCTATGAGGGTTTGGCATACGCGCTGCTGAGCGGTCATTTTTTTGAGTGGCCGGGCCGGACACCAATTTATCCATTTTTTGTGGCTGGATGCTATGCAATTTTTGGTCGTTCTCCCGCATCTGTAGTCTACGTACAAGCTTTTTTGGGGGCGACAATTATCCCGCTAACTTTTATCCTAGCACGGCGTTTTACTGGCCCTCAAAGTTCCTTAGTAGCGGCTGGATTAGTTGGGCTGCATCCCTCCCTCATTCTTCATGTCAGGCTGCTGCAAACAGAGATTTTATACGCTCCTTTAATAATTTTAACAGTGCTGGGTCTGCTGCGGGCATTGGAACAGCCGCGGTGGCAAAATTTTTCATTAGCAGGTGCGCTGTTGGCAATTACAAATCTTTGTCGGCCGACAGCGATGTTGCTTCCAGCAATTGTGCCACTACTGATGCCGCGCCAATGGCTTTTGAGGCGCAAGATAGCTTTGTTTCTTGCTTATTTGGGCGCAATTATCATCATTACAGCACCTTGGACTTACCACAATTATCGAACTCACAAAACTTTTTTGCTTTACAGCGTCTCTACGGCGCTGCTGTGGCAAGGAAGTCCGGAGTTTTATCATTTGGCCTATGAACAACTGCCAAAACGCAATCTGGTTATGATTTGGCAGGAAGAACTCAATCCGGAGCGGAATGGGGGACACAATGCTTTTACAATTGAGGGCGATCGCTATTTTACCAAACGGGCGATCGCTTCCATCCTCCGTGAGCCTGCGGTCTATCTCTGGTATTGTTTGCAAAAGGCAGTTTTTTTCTGGTTGGGAAACCCTCTAAGTGACTGGCCTTATCACGCTATGTTTAATGTGGAAGCAATGCGGCCATTCTTTTCGCCACAACGAATTGTCGGCATTTTAGCGTCGCGAATTTTGCCTGTATTTGCTGCTTTGGGCATGATAGTTTTGCGGCATCGCTGGCGGGAGTTTTTGCCACTGTTGCTAGTCTGTGGCTATTTTACTTTGATTCATTCGCTCACTTATGCAGAAGTTCGCTACAGCGAGCCGCTGCACCCGATTTTGGCTGTCGTAATTGCTACGGCGGCGGGAGAACTTCAGCGTCGGTTGAAGTTAAGTAGTCAGTAGGTATTAGGCAGTTTGTCATTAGTTATTAACTCAGTGTTATCAAAAACTAGAATTCTGAATTTGTTTCTAGGCCTTTTAATTGCCCTCAGCCTAGAGTTGTTCAGCGGAACGACAACTTTTGCTCAAAACATCGAAACAATTAAAATTTCCGGCACTGCTGCGGGTGTCAGCACTCGCTACATCGGTGCAGTCGAGGGCAATATCAATTTCGACATTAAAGATTTGCAAGATTTGGGAATTAATACCTACCGCATTTACGGCGGGATGTCCCGGTGGGAACCCGAAGACGACGACGGTAAATACGGTTGGCCATCTATTGACGAAATTAAGACAAATTCAAATATAATTAATTGGGCGCATTGGGATCAGATTATGACTAATCCGCCCCAGGGTAGCGATTATTGGTGGTCGGGACAACCCGGTACGGTTTGGCAAGGCAATGCCAGGACTATTTTTAATACTCTCAAACAAGCAAATATTCGCCCGGTGGTGAGTATTCGGAATGTTGATAATAGCTGGAATCCCAGTTGGGCGCTGCAACTAAATCCGCCGCGCACAGGAGAAGATTGGAACGAGTGGTGGGAACACGTTTTTGCTACGGTTTATTGGCTGAATGTTCGCAATGATTACCGCGTTGATGATTGGGAAATTCACAACGAACCGGACAATCGCGATCAGGGTTGGGGCGGGACTAGGGCTGACTATTTTGAATTGGTTAAGGTGGCAAAAGATGCGATCGACTTTGTTTATCAAACTTATTTGCCCGATCGCACTTACCGCATCCACGGCCCGAAAACCGTAGGCGGCAGCAATTGGCCGGCTAGTGCTTTGCAGGAAATACCGAATTATTTCGATACAGTTAATGTCCATAACTACGATGCAGATATTTCTAACTACACCCGCAAAGTGCGCGGCTGGATGAACGGTACTGTCCGGGCTAACTCGCAGCTTTGGGTAGGAGAATGGGGAACTTACGAAATTAGCTACGGCGATTTATCTTTAGCTTTAAATTTGATTAAGAATTTGATTCGAGGTTCCCAACCGGGGGATAATTATATTGACGGCAGTCACATATTCTGTTTGTACGACTGGGGAAAGCCGGGACTGCCAGAAGGCTTGCTAGGGGACGGGGGAAAACGACGCGCGGGCTACTATGCTTTGCGGATGGGAATTAGGGCTTTGCAGGGCGGGAAAACTACATTTTTTCCTATCACTAACAGTTCGGATTTAATGGCAGTTGCAACTCTTGATGCTAGCAAGAATGTTTACTTGCTGGTTGTCAATGACCAAGCAACATCTTACACTGTTAATGCTGATATTTCGGAGCTGATAAAAACTGGTAATGGCACGGTGCGGGAGTTCAGTTCTAAAACAATGGATGAGGTTGTTGGTAGCTTAAGGCTCAAGGGCGGCAATGCGAGTTTTGCACTGGCGGGGAACAGCGCTATTCTCATCAAGTTCGATCGCCAGAATTGAAGCTCAAATCCTCTGGCTCATAATTGGGATAAGATAGAATTAGTTATGCTCAGAATTATTTATTTTCTGCCTGTTTAGCCCTGGAACCCTGGAACCCTTGAACCCTCGAACCCCTAATTGCACAGTTGCCCTACCTAAGTCGTCCTGTTGTGATTCCCCTCCTGTCGCTGGTAAATTGGTAGCGTGCAGGTATCTTGCCTCAAACAGAATGCGAGCGAGAGTTCCGTTGAGGGCGAGAAAGTAGGGTGCAGTCTAGACAATCGCAGAAATTCTTGCTCGTAAACCCGCAGCAGTTAGGCTAGACGAGGAATTACCCGCCCGCCTTCATCTGGGCCCTCTGGCAGATAGGATTGGTTCTGAAAGTCAGAAGCCGTCAATTATCAGGATATGGCACGGAATTAATTTTAAATGCCAAGATGCTGGAAGTAGGGGTGAGTTGAATCGTACAGAAACTTTGAGCGCGCTTGGAAATCTCGCGGGCAAAGCCTCTCAATCAATCTGCTGCTTGCGATCGGCTTTTTCCAACAAATATCACTTTTATGCCCCCTGATGTTTATTCCCTCCCTCAGTCAGGTCATCAACCGCAATCCCCTCACCGTCACCCCTGAGACGCCCGTAGAAAAGGCGATCGAGCTGATGAGTAGCACAGGAGCCAGTTACGTCCTCGTGGTAGAACCGCGCGAGAATTCTCAACTCGGAAATCCCACGAACGGGACTTCCCCACAATCGCGGGAACAGTCGGGTTTCTACAACGGTGTACCGCGTGCGCTACACGCAGGAGGCAACGGGCTGCGTCTCAACGGCTCAAAAGCTCCCTATCCGAGCAGCCAGACAGTGCTGGGGATTTTTACAGCGCGAGATATCGTACAGCTAAATTCGATCGGCGCTGCTTTGAGGGGATTTGCGATCGAGCAAATCATGATCAGAAGCGTAACTGTAGCCCGAGAATCGGAAATTCCCGACTTTTTTGCCTTAGCTAATCTGCTGGAGAAAAATCAGATCAGCCATTTGCCCGTCGTCAGCGAGGCTGAAGAACTTGTCGGTTTAATTAGCTCTCAAAGCTTGGTGCAAATGTTGCAGGGAATTGGGGAATCGACACCAAAAGCAATTAGCAGCGCTTCGCCACCTGCGGCTTTCGCGTTCCCTCCGCCGCTGCCAATTGTGCATCAGAAATTAGAGCTGCCCGCAAGTTTAATTAAACTTTATCAAATCCCTCAAATAGCAGCTTCACGAATAATTCACGCTCCTTCTAATTCTTCGGTTCGCTACTTGGCGCAACTGATGTTTAGACACAATGTTAGTTATGTATTAATCACTGAAACCCCCGATCAACACTCGACTGGTGCGGCTCATAATTCCAAATTTACAAATCCCAACATTCACAAACTGGTTGGGGTGGTAAGTTCGCGGGATATCGTGCAGTTGCAGGCCCTGGGAAGAGACTCTAACAAAATTAGAGCGGGAGCAATTTGCAGCAGTTCCCCGCCGCTGGTGCGATCGCACTCTAGCCTCGAAGCAGCCGTCGCGCTGCTGCAAAAACACTACTGCCAGTTGCCTTTATTAGTCATCAACGAAACAAATCACCCGATCGGGATTATCAATCCTAAAACTATCCTTTTACAAGCGCTGGATTCAAAATCTCTGCATTCTGGCTTAATTGCTTTGCAGCGCCAGCTAGAATCTAGCAATGCTCAATACAAAAAACTCTCAGCAGAAATACAGCGGACAGCAGCAAATAGCCACGAGATGGCTGAAATTTCTCACCACAGTTTCGTAGAGCGGCCAAATCTCCCCCCTGCAGTCAACAATCAGGGGATTTGGGACTGGAATCTCGAAACAGATGAGTTTTTTTATTCGGCGCGGTGGCAAGAAATGCTGGGCTACCAAGAAGGGGAAATCTCGAATCGCCGATCGGAATGGTGGAGTCGCATCCACAGAGATGATATTGACTTGGTAAAGGCAGCTTTAGAAGAACACTTCGCCCAAAAGACACCGGATTTTGCAGCAGAATATCGGATGTACTGTAAAGACGGCAGCACTGTCTGGGTGCTGAATCGAGGTCAAGTTTTACGCAGCGCTACTGGCAAACCGCTGCGGGTAGTAGGAACTCATACAGATATTACTCTAAACAAGCAGTTTGAGGTCAAAAACCGCGAGCATGATCGAGAACAATTCCATCTATTTGACTCTTTGAAAGCAACAGTAATTTTCCACATAGATGCGGCGGGAGTTTGGAAATTCCTCAACCGCGCTTGGACGGAAATTACGAATTATGCAGTTTCCGAAAGTTTGCAAACTAATTTTTTAGAGTGGGTGCATCCAGATGAGCGCGAGCAATGTGCAAATTTATTGGAGTCTTTGCTGTCCGGGAAGTCGGAATTTGAACGGCGAGAACTGCGATTTAAGTCGAAGTCGGTTTCGGGCAAAAATTCCTTGGGAATTCACAGTAATTCCGGCTTTGTTTCCGTAGAACTATTTGCCCAAGTCCGGCGGAATTCGCAAGGCGAAATAGCGGGAATTTTCGGGACTTTGCACGATGTCTGCAACCGCCTCGAAGGCGTTGAGGAACTCCGGGAAAGCGAGCGGGCAATTCGATCGCTCTACGAGGTAATGGTGAGCTCGGAAGGCTCTTTTGACGATCGAACGATGCGGTTGCTGGCAATGGGCTGTAGTCAGTTTGGGATGGATATCGGGCTGTTGGGCAGGGTTTTGGGCGATCGCTACGAAGTGATTGCGGCTTATGTACCGGAAGATTTTCCCTTTGGATTTGCTAAAGGAGATGGTTTTGCTTTGAGCAGAACCTTTGAGCGAGAGGTTTTGCGATCGAGCGAACCTATTTCTGTCGAATCAGCCGGCACTACTCAGTGGCGCAACCACCCCGCTTACAGCGTACGCAAGTTGGAGGCTTTTGTGGGGACGAGGGTAATAGTGCAAGGGCGAATTTTTGGCACTTTGAGCTTTACTTCCCGCACCACTAAATCTCCTTTTAAACCGCTGAATTTTGAAATTTTAAAGTTGATGGGCAATTACATCGGCGCAGAAATTGCCCGCGAAGAGCGAGAGCGAACTTTGCAACGTCAGTACCAGCGCGTTTTACTACTCAAACAAATTACTCAAAAAGTGCGATCGACCTTAGACACTCAAGAAATTTTTCAAACTACCGCCACCCAAATCGGCCGCGTATTTGGTGTCAATCGCTGTACAATTCACACCTATCTTTCCGAACCTTATCCCCACCTTCCTTGCGTCGCAGAATACTTAGAACCCGGTCACGAATCGGCTTTAGATTTAGAACTTTCTGTCACTTATAACCCCTACACAGAAAAACTCCTCGCTGAAGATATAGCCCTGGCATCTCCCGATGTATTTGCCGATCCTTTGCTTGAATCTTCGGGGCCGATGTGCCGCCGCATCGGATTAAAATCTATGTTGGCTGTTCGCACTTCCTATCAAGGAGAACCCAATGGAATTATTACTTTGCACCAGTGCGATGCAACTCGCCAGTGGAATCCCGACGAAATTGAACTATTAGAAGATGTTGCCGCTCAAGTTGGCATTACCTTAGCTCAAGCACAACTTTTAGAAACCGAAGTTCAGCGACAGCGACAGTTAGCAGAGCAAAATGAAGCTTTGGATCAAGCACGACAAGCGGCGGAAGTTGCTAATAGAGCTAAGAGCGAATTTTTAGCGACTATGAGTCACGAAATCCGCACTCCGATGAATGCGGTCATCGGGATGACGGGCTTGCTGCTGGATATGGAACTAACTCCTGAACAGCGGGATTTTGTGGAGACAATTCGTACCAGCGGCGATGCTTTGCTGACTATTATTAACGATATTCTCGACTTTTCCAAGATTGAATCGGGAAAATTGGATTTGGAACGCAGCCCCTTCGAGCTGCAAAACTGTATAGAAGAATCTCTGGAATTACTGGCTCCGAGAGCATCAGAAAAAGGTTTAGAACTGGCTTACTTTATTGATGATTCTGTCCCGAAAAACATTTTAGGAGATGTCACGAGACTGCGCCAAATTTTGGTAAATCTGCTAGGTAATGCAGTTAAGTTTACAGAATCGGGAGAAATTGTGGTGTGCTGTACGGCTAGGCAAATTGAAGAGGTAGCTGCTAAGAGTTCGCCGGAAAAAATTAATATTCTAGAGCCACAACCGCTAGCAATTAACCAGGGAGAGTTGGCACGTAGCAAACAATACGAGATTCAATTTGCTGTCCAAGATACGGGAATTGGCATTCCGCCAGACCGGATGGATCGCCTGTTTAAAGCTTTTTCGCAGGTGGATGCTTCGACAACGCGACATTACGGCGGGACGGGTTTGGGACTGGCTATCAGCCAGCGTTTGAGCGATATGATGGGCGGTACAATGTGGGTTGTCAGCCAGGTAAGTCCGGGAAGTTCTAAGTCTCAACCGGGAGTTTCTGCGATCGGACAAAGTATCGCTGGAAGGTCGCCAGAAGAATTTACTCCGCCGTCGATATCGGGTTCGGGTTCGATTTTTTATTTCACGGTGACTGCTGAAGCGAATGACATCCGGGCTGAGGAAAAAAGACCCGAATTTGCCGCTGGTAAGCGCTTGTTAATTGTTGAGCATCATGCCATTAACCGGCAAGTTTTGATCCGGCAGGCAGAGTCTTGGGGAATGATACCGGTTGCTGTAACTTCCGGTGCTGAGGCTTTGGAAATCATCAAAGGAAACTCGCCGCTCGATTTAGCTATTTTGGCGATGAATCTACCAGATATGGACGGTGTGGCTTTGGCTGTGGAGATTCGGAAATTTGAGCTGAGCAATTTGTCGGGCGACGAGGGTCTAAATCCGAATGGCATCAAAGTTAAAAACCCTCGCAAAATAGCACTACCTTTGGTGCTGTTTACTTATTTAAGTAAGGCAGAAGTTTGGAAAAAACTTGAAACTACAGAAGTACATTTTTCCGCTTTTTTAACTAAGCCTTTAAAACAGTCCCAGTTTTATAATGTGTTGCTGCAAGTTTTTGGATATGTTACTGGCAGAAGCGGCAGGGGAGAAGTTTCAAATGTGGTGACTTTGACTTCGGGATTGAAGTATTTTGAAAATTCTCAAGAACAGCACCGCGCGCAGCGGACGCCTGCTGTTTTGAGGCAGGTTGCGACGAATTCTGCCGGACAGGATGCAGCTAATTCTAGTCAGATTCGGATTTTGCTGGCTGAGGACAATGTGGTGAATCAAAAAGTCGCTACGCATTTACTCGACAGGATAGGATATCGGGCTGATATTGCGGCTAATGGGTTGGAGGTTTTGGAGGCGCTGAAGCGGCAATCTTACGATGTTGTGCTGATGGATGTGCAGATGCCCAACATGGATGGGTTGGAAGCGACGCGCCGCATTTGTCAGGAATGGCCTGCTAACAAGAAGCCGAGAATTATTGCGATGACTGCTAATGCGATGCAGGGCGATCGCGAAAAGTGTCTGGAAGCAGGTATGGACGATTATATTACTAAGCCAGTGCGCCGGGAAGAGTTGGCGATCGCTTTAAGCAAGTGCTCACCTCTGATTCGGGATGAATTGGATGCGGTAACAGAGGAAAACAATCAAGATATTTCTGATCAAGTTGACAGTGATGCTGCGGCATCTTCGAGCGTTCAACCGGGAGCCGATTCGCCGATTGATTTTCATATTTTGCAAAATCTCCGCGAGCTAGACGATGATGAAGATCCCGATTTTTTGGGGGAGCTGATTAAGATATATTTGGTAGACGCACCGCAACATTTAGAAACTATTAAGGAGGCTATTTTTCTCGGCGATGCTGATAGTTTGAAGCTGGCTTCTCACACGCTCAAGTCAAGCAGCGCCAATTTAGGAGCGGTGTCTTTTTCTGCTGTTTGCAAGGAGTTGGAATATATGGGTCGCTTGGCGGTTGAGTCGGGAGGGGAACAGGTTTTTGATGTGAGTACGGCGCGCGATCGCCTGTTGGAAGCCCAAGCGGAGTGGGAAAAGGTGCGAGCGGCTTTTGAGACGGAATTGGAAACGGGGAAGTTGCGATCGCAAATAGGGTAATTTGTTATGTGTTATTTTTTATTTGTTGGTTGTTATTGGTTATTTGTCAGTTTCAATAACCAATAACCAATAACCAATAACCAATAACCAATAACCAATAACCAATGACTAATGCCCCATGCCCCATGCCCCATGCCCCATGCCCCATGCCCCATGCCCAATGCCCATATTTAACTTTCACCTAAATAGGCTTTGCGAACAGTTTCATTTGACTGCAAATCGCTAGCAGTACCAGCGACTACAACCTGACCGGTTTGGATGACATAGCCGCGATGGGCTACACTTAAAGCCATGCGGGCGTTTTGTTCCACCAGTAAAATAGTTGTTCCTTCAGCATTAATATCGCGGACGATCGCAAAAATTTGACTGACTAACATCGGTGCCAATCCCATACTCGGCTCGTCCAATAATAACAAGCGGGGGCGCGACATCAAAGCCCGGGCGATCGCCAACATTTGCTGTTCGCCGCCGCTGAGAGTTCCCCCTTTTTGACTAATTCTTTCTCGCAAACGAGGAAATAAATTTAATGCTTTTTCCATATCGGACTTGATACCGAGAGTATCGTTGCGGAGATAAGCACCCATTTCTAGGTTTTCTTGAACCGTCATGCGCGGAAAAATCAACCGCCCTTCGGGACTTTGAGAAATCCCCAAACGGACGATCGCCTCTGTAGATAGTGCTTCTAAAGGCTTTCCCTCAAATAATACAGTGCCTTGGCGCGGGCGCAGCAGTCCTTGAATCGTGCGGAGAGTTGTCGTTTTCCCCGCCCCGTTGCTGCCGATTAATGTCACAACTTCTCCCTGCGAGACTGTTAGCGATACTCCTTTGAGAGCGTGAATATTTCCGTAATAGGTGTGAATGTCTTTAATTTCTAGCATGATTACTTTTTAGAATATATTGTCTGAAAGTTACATCAAAAGTTTAGGAACGATCCCAAACATTGATCGAGTAGTATGGGCGGGGGCGGATTTATGAGATTGTCTCTTATGGCCAATAATTGGCAGGTTTACCCGCCCATACAAAATTTAACATCATACAAGTCCGAATCAAACGGAAATGATATCAGGTGCGCTGCAGCGAACCTTACCAATTACCCATTGCCATCTTCTTCTTTTCCCAAATATGCCTCAATTACGCGAGGATCTGCGCGAACTTCGGCCGGAGTTCCCTCAGCAATTTTAGTACCGTACTCCATAACACTGACGCGATCGCTAATTCCCATCACGACTTTCATATCATGTTCAATCAGCAAAATACTCAAATTCAACTCATCGCGAATCCGATAAATAAAGCGAGTTAAATCAGCCGTTTCGTTCGGGTTCATTCCCGCCGTCGGTTCGTCCAAAAGCAACACTTTCGGATCGGAAGCTAAGGCTCGCGCAATTTCCAATCTCCGCTGATCGCCGTAGGAAAGGTTTTTTGCCAACTCCGGCGCTTTAGCAACACCTAAACCGACAAAATCAAGCATAGTGAGCGCTTTTATTTTAGCTTCCCGTTCTTCCAGATTCGCAGCGGGAGGGCGGATGATTGCACCCAACAAACCTGTTTTCAATCGGCAGTGTCTACCTACTAAAACATTATCCAGGACAGTCATGTTGTTAAACAAGCGGATATTTTGAAAAGTTCTAGCAATGCCGAAAGTGGTCAGGCGATCCGGGGGTAAACCGGTAATATTTTTATTTTCAAGTATCAACTGCCCCCCACTCGGTTTATAAATGCCCGTAAGCATATTAAAAAAAGTAGTTTTGCCCGCACCGTTGGGGCCGATCAAACTGGCGATCGAGCCTTTTTCTAATGTTAAACTAACCTGGTTTACGGCAGTCAAACCGCCGAATCGCATTGTAAGTTGCTGTGCTTCTAATAATGACATTTTGGTTGTGATTCCTAATATTAGTTAAGCTATTAAAAAGTTGCCCCTTGAGTTTTCTGACAAAAACACTGGAAAATTAAATGAGAGACAGTTCAGCTAAGGTTTAATATCTCTCCAGCGCCTAGCTTCAATGTGGTACTGTTGTAGCAATCGGTTAAAGTCTTCGGTATCAGTTGTTGCAATGATTACATCTATTCCTATTTTCTTAATAATGATGGCTTGAGCGGCTATAATTAAATCTGCATCGTAGGCTACATAAGAATTATTGCGTGCAAAAGCCCAGAGCTCAGCCGCTTCTTGCATTACGTTGCCCTCTTCGCAAGTAACTGGAAAAGATGCAACCCCTTTTTTTGTGATTAGCGCATCTAGCTTTTGAATAGCTTTAATAGCTTTTTGTTTTTCTTCTAGTCCTGATTTGCGATCGCTGATTCGTCTGAGATGCTCGCGCCTTGCTTCATAGTTTGCGATTTCGGATATAGCTACAGGATAGCCTTCATTTATTAGCATCGTTAACCATTCAGTACATTCAATTGCTTCTAGAATCGATTCCTTAACTTCGCTTTCAGCGTTTTGAGCCAACCTAGTTTTGCCTTGCTCAACATCGGGATGTATGAGTTTTCCGAGGACACCCGTATCTAAAAAAATTAACGTACTCATGAATTAGGTTGCTAGTTGTCTGATAGCTTTTCAAGCTCATTAATGTACTCTTCACGCCAGGAATTCAAAGTTTTAAGCAGTTCTTTTTTATCATCTGTTTTTATTGCATTGTTAGCTTCTTCATAGAGTGATTTATACGAGAAAATTTTGCGGTCGTGCCTATCAATTTCCCACAAAATTGCTTTGGCTGCATTTCTTATGCCTATAGCTTGGCTGGTGATTTCATCTGCTGGTCTTTTCTTGGCATAATCTTCAAATGTTTTATAGCTGATTAGTGTCTGAGCTATATCTTTGCCTAATTCGCGACCTCTTTTGGTAAAGAAGCTTATATAATTTTCTGCAATATCTAATAAATTGATGAGTCCTGTGTAAAACAATCCTAGTTGCTTTACTTCGTTGTCTGCAACAGATGCAGCAAGCGTATAAAATTTGACAGACATCATTGTTCTAGATATTTTAGCCCAAAGTTGTACATTTTCTATGCCATCAACAGCTTCCTTCGGGGCAAAGTCTTTGTACTTTGTCTTAAATGCTTCGACGCTACGTTCAAGTTCTTCTAAGCTTTTATGTCTCTCAGAAGGATTGCTTTCTGATTCAATATGGAGATAAAGCTCGTAGATTGACAGCAGCTCTCTAAGACCCTCCTCTGGTGCCAGAGCATCTTGAGATTGGAATGCTTTTTCTAAGGATTGTTGTATCGCTGCAAATTGTTCTCCAACTCCCTTAATTTCTTCGGTGTCATTGCTTTTTTCAATGATTTGTTTTGTCGCTAAAATCATAGCTTTGAATAATTGGAGGGATTCCGCCTTGGCCAGACGATACAGAGGATGGCTAATCCTGGTGCCGTGACGACCAAGCTGGTTAATTCCTAGTTTAGCCTGCCTGAGACACATTGGTAAATACTTTTGGAGGCATTCGGGTACAGCAAAGTGCGATCGTCTGCGCTCTGCGGTGCGCCAGCAGCCAATTGTGTCAGTTGAGTCAAATCTATTGACTGACACACCCTACTGCATTTTCTAAAGTACAAACAAAGTAAAATTTTAAAAGATTAGATTCTAGCGAACGGCCAGGGCGATATTGTGCGTGTAAATCGGCAGTCGAAAAGTTTTCAATAACTTTGAGATTGAGTTCGTCAGCCAAAGTGGCAATGTTTTCAAACCCAGTAATCCACGGGGCATACATACTTTCGTATTTATCTATGTAATCATTGATATCTTGGTAGCCCGTGGTTCTCAAAATCACCTTTTCCGACATATAATCAAAAGACAATCGGAAATTATGAAAATTGTCGCGAATTTGTTCTAACACAAATATTACATCTTTTTGTGCCAGCAAGGTAGTGTTGCCTTCCCACAAAAAATATGTCGGTCGATCGAAATCAACTTCACTTTGTTTCAGCAAGGAGATTAAACCGTCTTTTACGTAATCGCCGGGAATATAGCGAACATAGGCAGTAACTTTGTTAGCTTTGAGAGCTTCTTCTTTTAATTGAAGAGTTGCCCGGTCGTCTATTTCAAAATAAATCACTCCTTCTCCATTAATTCTAGCAGCGCGAGTATCCAAACCCGAACCTAAAATAACTACTTGCTTGCAACCTCCTAAAATTTGATTTGACAAAACATCATCAAAATATTTAGTCCGCAACTTAACCATTTCTTTAGCTGCGGGAGAGTTGTGAGCTATTTGGTCAGCTATTTTTTTTGTTTCCTCATTTAGCCATATTTTTACTACATGATCAGTGTAAAGAGGAATTGCCTGTTCATTCTCTTCTGCTCTAAATTCCGCAACGATAAAAGCAGTACCAGTTACATTGTTCATGGCTAATCTTTCACCCTTACTAAGTAGTTGGTTACAAATAAACATTAGATGCGGAGGGGGGTTTACACTCATAAACTCCCTTCTATCCTAGATTTTTAGCTAAACCCACCTACAAAATACTATGTTTTTTTGTCCTTACCTATTTATTGACTTCTCGCATCGGCTAAAGACTCATTGCTCGCTTCAGCATCGGAATGCAGTTCAGCTTGGTGTATCTTATCAGGAATCAGCCCCTCCGGCCGCACTAGCATCATGACAACAAGAGTTAGGCCGAATAGAAATAAGCGCATTTGAATCGGGTCTAAACTGGTTGCCAGAAAGTCTCGCAACTGGGGAATTGCAATCCTGGGGAGTACAAAAGTATTCAGAAAACCTTTGAGGACTTGCGCTAATTGTGGCAGATAAAGCCGATCGGCAGACATGATAATGATAGCCCCCAAAATCACCCCCATCATGTTCCCCAAACCGCCTAAAATCACCATACACAGGATGATTACCGACACCGAGAAATCAAAAACGCTAGGGAAAATTGCGCTGATATAGGCGGCGTAAAATGCGCCTGCAAAGCCCGAAAAAGTCGCTCCCATCGCAAAAGCCGAAAGTTTGGTTTTCACCAGGTTAATGCCCATCGCACTAGCCGCTAATTCATCTTCGCGCATGGCATTCCACGCCCTGCCCAAGCGGGAATCTCGCAGCCGCGAAATCATGAAGTAAGCGAAGACAACTAGCAGTAAAATTAGGTAGTACCAGGGAAAGTAGTTGCCGGTGCTGAAAGTGCCGACGATGGGGAGAGATGGACGCCCGATCGGGTTTATTCCCGCTTCGCCGCCGGTGAGGTTAAAAGGTCGATCGCACCCAACCAGACACAGCACCAACTCAGGTTTACCCAAAACAGCAGCAACAATCTTCGAGACTGGTTCGTCAATCCGAATCGCGGTTAAATTCCTAAAGACAACCGGGATAATTTCGCCAAAACCGAGGGTAACGATCGCCAAATAATCGCCCTTGAGCCGCAGTGTCGGAATACCGAGGATTACGCCCGCGATCGCAGCTACACCGGCCGCGATCGGCAGTACCACCCAAAAGTTCCAAGCAATATTTAACTGCCCAGAAGATAGCAAAGCTGTCGTGTAAGCGCCGATCGCAAAAAACGCCGCATATCCCAAATCCAACAAACCCGCAAAACCCACAGTAATATTCAAACCCAGCGCCAACATAATAAAGATTTGAATCTGTACTACAGTAGCAATCCAGCCGGTTTGAGCTTGAATGTCGATAAACGGAAACAGAATTAGAATAAAAGCTAATGTCACCAGAGTTGCCAGCCGCTGGCGTTCCCCCTGCAAACCCTGCAAAGCACCCATTAACGTAGCTGTCAAAATTGCGATCGTCAAACTGCAAATCCCGTACAGCAGCGTCGTCGGCAAAGCAACAGCAGGTTGACCAGACAAAGGTCTAATCAAAACCCCTTCTACCACACTCGCAACTAACAGCCAAACTCCCAATCCCAAACCCGCTAAACTGCCGATAGTCGCACCCATTTTCGGGCTGTAAACCTTCTGATCCCGACAGCTCATAAAGCCCGCCGCCGTACCCATCAGCCAGCCGATCACGGTGCCACTCCAACCGCCGAATAACAAAACCGTCAAAGAGGCGATCGCCCCTAGAATACCAGTCGATTTGATCGCATTAATTATTTTTTTTGACATAGTAATAAATTATTAGTCATTAGTCATTAGTCATTAGTCATTAGTCATTAGTCAGCAGTCAGTAGTTAGATGAAAGAATACTAGGAATCGCAGTTTATAGATGCGACTGACGCGGGCCGTGCCAAATTCTGCCTCAATGAATGCGATCGACTGCTTATCGTGGAAACGGTTGATCGGGCTAGCTACAGTTTAGAGTCTTTTGAGTTCGATTATTGCACCAAAAGTGACGAAACTTCAAATATACTGGAACTGTTACCCCAACACGCTTCAAACGGGCGATCGCTATATGGTACAAGCACCTCAAAAAACTATCACCCTCGACGAGTTTTTGCAACTCCCAGAAACCAAACCCGCTAGCGAATACATCAAAGGTGCGATCGTACAAAAACCTATGCCACAAGGAAAACACAGCAAACTACAAGGCAGACTCGTAACAGTCACCAACGACATCGCAGAGAAACCGCAAATTGCCCTAGCCCTACCAGAACTTCGCTGCACCTTTGGTGGACGTTCTATTGTGCCCGATGTCGCCATTTTTGTTTGGAATCGCATTCCCCTAGACGCTGACGGCGAAATTGCCAATACATTTAATGCTCACCCAGACTGGACAATAGAAATATTGTCCCCAGCCCAAAGCCAAACCAAAGTTACAAACAATATTTTGCACTGTTTGAATGCCGGTTGTCAGATGGGTTGGTTGCTCGATCCCGATGAAAAAAACATTTTAGCCTATCCCGCAAGGCAGCAGCCTATTTCCTTGGAAGAACCAACAGATATACTTCCGATCCCCACATTTATGCCGGAAATGCAGTTAACTTTAGGCGAAGTTTTTGGCTGGCTCAAACCTGGCTTTAGTATCGAACCGAAAATAGTGGAATCGAGTAAATAATAGGCATCGCGCATACTCATTTCTTAATTTACGCACTACGCTGCTCAGTGCGATTTTCCTCAAGGGCGATCGGGATCAGTTGAACCTCCAATCGCTGATTTAGCGCACGCGCAATTTTTTGCAGCATTAAAAGCGAGTGTTCCTCATACTCAGCATCTTCAAGCTCCGCAATCACCGACTGTTTTGTCCCAATGCGATCGGCAAGTTGCTGTTGGGTCAATCCTGCTTGCGTCCGAGCACGATAAATCAGTTGTGCAAGTTCTGCATTGAAAGAGGATTCCTTAATCATTTCCTCCATTTCAGGATCTTCAGAGGTCATTTGTTGAAGGATCTTCAGTGCATCATTCGTCTTCGCCATCTTCTGTTTCCTCCACATAGGTATGAACTGCTGGATTGGCTTCAAATTGAGCCTTTTGCTGAATTGCCCGCTCAATCTCTGTATCAGGGACTCGATCCTCATCTTTTGTGATGGCATGAGCCAAAATTGCTACATTCTGCCCAGAAAAGAAGTACAAAATGCGATACTGCACTCGGAGATGCTTTGGGGAGCATCCCGGTTTTGCAAAAGCCTCAAATGGCCAAGAGATCGTTGAGGTAAGCACAACGAAGTTTTAGCATTT